>NZ_JBEPDB010000016.1:0-85067 GCF_040300025.1 Dactylosporangium sp. NPDC000555
AGGTTGCCGGCCTCGCGCTCGGCGGTCGCCTTCATGGCGGCGGACTCGGCGCGCGCCTTGTCGGTGATCTCGCGGGCCTCCAGCCGGGCCGCGGAGATGATGCCCTCGGACTCGCGCTTCGCCTCGCCACGGTGGTCGTTGGCCTGCTCCTCGGCCAGGCGCAGGATCTGCTCGACCCGGGTGCCCAGGCCCGACAGCGTCGGCCGGTTGTTCTCTTCCAGCTGCTTGTTCGTGTCGCTGAGCTTCTGCTCCATCGTGCCCAGGCGCTGCTCGGCCTGGCGGACGCGCCGCTGGGCCTCGGCGAGTCGGCCCTCGGCCTCTTCGCGGGCCTGACTGGCCTGCTGCAGCTGCGCGTTGAGGCGCTGCAGCTTGCTGTCGACCTGCTGGCGGTCATAGCCGCGCAGGACGACGCTCAGCTCTTCGTGGTCCGAGCCGTTTTGGAAGAAGTCAACCGAGGACTGCTGCTGGGGCATTGGCACATACTTGCAGACCACCCGGGGGCTTTCGCAAGGGTACGACGGCTAACTTCCGCAGGGCTTCCATGGTCAACTTCGGCAGGCCTGGACGCGCCAGGTTTTTGTCCTGCTTTATGGGCGTGTCACCTGACCGAAAGGGGGCGGGTGAAATTGCCGCACCGGGGAGGTCACCGCGCTGTGACCGTCCCCGGGGCGGGGTCGAGGACCGGCCCCCTACCGGTTGCGGAACCGGTTGATCGCCTGCTCGTGGCGGGAGCGCAGCCGCTGGTCGCGGACCCCGAGGCCCTCGCCGGGCGCCAGGCACAGCACGCCGACCTTGCCCTGGTGCAGGTTGCGGTGCACGTCGTACGCCGCCTGCCCGGTCTGCTCGAGCGGATACGAGCGCGACAGTGTCGGATGGATTCGCCCTCGGGCGATCAACCGGTTGGCCTCCCACGCCTCGCGGTAGTTCGCGAAGTGACTGCCGACGATGCGCTTGAGATTCATCCAGAGATACCGATTGTCGTACTGATGCATGAACCCAGATGTCGAGGCGCACGTGACGATCGTGCCGCCGCGCTTGGCCACGAACACGCTCACCCCGAACGTCTCCCGCCCGGGGTGCTCGAACACGATGTCGGGGTCCTCGCCGCCGGTCAGGGAGCGGATCTCGGCTCCGAAGCGTCGCCACTCGGCGGTGTCCTGGGTCTGCTCGTCCTTCCAGAAGCGGTACGAGGACCGGTCGATGACGAGCTCGGCACCCATGGCCCGGCACAGCTCGGCCTTCTGCGGGCTGGAGACCACGCAGACCGGCGTCGCGCCGCCGTTGAGCGCGAACTGCACGGCGTAGGAGCCCAGGCCGCCGGAGGCGCCCCAGATGAGTACGGTGTCGCCCTGCTTCATCTGCGCGCCGTGGTGGGAGACGAGCTGCCGGTAGGCGGTCGAGTTGACCAGGCCGGGACAGGCCGCCTCCTCCCACGACAGGTGAGCCGGCTTGGGCATGAGCTGGTTGGCCTTGACCAGCGCGAGCTCGGCCAGGCCGCCGTAGTTGGTCTCGAACCCCCAGATGCGCTGCTGGGGGTCGAGCATGGTGTCGTCATGGCCGACCGCGTCCTCCAGCTCCACGCTGAGGCAGTGCGCGACCACCTCGTCGCCCGGCTTCCACTTGCTCACCCCCGAGCCCACCCGCAGCACCACCCCGGCGGCGTCGGAGCCGACCACGTGATACGGCAGGTCGTGGCGCCGGCTCAGGGAGTTCAGCCGGCCGTACCGCTGCAGGAACCCGAACGTCGAGACCGGCTCGAAGATCGAGGTCCAGACCGTGTTGTAGTTGACCGCGCTGCCCATCACGGCGATGAGCGCCTCGCCGGGCCCGACCTCGGGCGTGGGCACCTCCTGCACGTGCAGGGACTTGCGTGGGTCCTTCTCGCGCGTGGTGAGCCCGTCGAACATCTCGGCCTCTTCGGCCCTCACTACCACGCCCCGGTAACTGGCGGGCACCGGCAGGTCCGCCACGGCGCGGAGCTCGGCGGCGGGGTCGGGTGCCCCTTCCGCCCGCATGATCGCGTCGAGGATGTGCTGCACCGTCGGCTCCTAACGTCCGGAAGGTTGTTGAGGCAGCGTCGCCGCGGAAGTGGGCGGACGGCCATGGGGGTCGGCAACACATCTCGGCCCCTCCAACCCGATGTTACTGAACGGTAGCTAGCCCCGGCACCGGCCTGTGAAGAACTGCATCGGCCGGCTCAGGCCTCCGTGCGCGAATCTGCTCGGTTGGGCTCCACCAGCTCCACGAGCACGCCTCCGGCGTCCTTCGGGTGCACGAAGTTGATGCGGGATCCGGCGGTACCGCGGCGAGGCTCCTCGAACAGCAACCGCACCCCGCGCTCGCGCAGCGCGGCGCAGGCGGCATCGACGTCGGTCACAGTGTAGGCGAGCTGCTGCATGCCTGGCCCGCTGCGGTCCAGGAACTTGGCGATCGTCGAGGCGGGTGACAGCGGGGCGAGCAGCTGCAGGCACCCGCCCTCGGGGGTCGGGCCGACCGAGAGCATGGCCTCGCGCACCCCCTGCTCCTCGTTGACCTCCTCGTGCACGCAGCGCATGCCGAATACGCGGGCGTAGAACGCGATGGCCTCGTCAAGGTCCGCCACCGCGATGCCGACGTGGTCGATCCGCTGGATTCCGATGGGTGACATTTCCAACTTCTGAACCGAGGTCTCCATGGCGATAGTCTGAACTTATCTAACGTTCAGGTCGCGATGACGCGGTGTGAACCTTCTCTCGGAGGCCTCCTGGGATGACTCAGTCGGTGATTGTCAACGGCGCCCGCACGCCGATGGGGCGCCTGCTCGGCGCGCTCAAGGACTTCCCGGCCACCAAGCTGGGCGAGATCGCCATCCGGGCGGCGCTCGAGCGCTCGGGTGTCGCGCCGGAGCAGGTGCAGTACGTGATCATGGGCCAGGTCCTGCAGGCCGGCGCCGGTCAGATGCCCGCCCGTCAGGCCGCCGTCGGCGCCGGGATCCCGATGAGCGTGCCCGCGCTCACGATCAACAAGGTGTGCCTGTCCGGCCTCGACGCCATCGCGCTGGCCGACCAGCTCATCCGGGCGGGCGAGTTCGACATCGTCGTGGCCGGGGGCATGGAGTCGATGACCAACGCGCCGCACCTGCTGATGGGGCAGCGCCAGGGATACAAGTACGGCGACGTGGTGATCAAGGACCACATGGCGCACGACGGGCTCAGCGACGTCTACGACCAGGTGTCGATGGGTGAGTCGACCGAGCGGCACGTCGCCCGGCTCGGCATCACCCGCGAGGCGCAGGACGCGTTCGGCGCCGCCAGCCACCAGCGGGCCGCCGCCGCCCAGAAGAGCGGCCACCTCGCGGAGGAGATCGTCTCGGTGGAGGTTCCGCAGCGCAAGGGTGAGCCGCTGCTGGTGACCGATGACGAGCAGATCCGGCCGGAGACCACGGTGGAGAGCCTGGCCAAGCTGCGCCCGGCGTTCACCAAGGACGGCACCATCACCGCCGCGACCTCCTCGCCGATCTCCGACGGGGCCTGCGCCGTCGTGGTGATGAGCCGCGCCAAGGCCGAGGAGCTCGGGCTGACCTGGCTCGCCGAGATCGGCGCGCACGGCAACGTCGCGGGCCCGGACAACTCGCTGACCAGCCAGCCGGCCAACGCGATCAAGCACGCCCTGGGCCGCGCCGGGCTGAGTGCCGCCGACCTCGACCTGGTCGAGATCAACGAGGCGTTCGCCGCCGTCGGCGTGCAGTCCACCGCCGAGCTGGGCATCGACCCGGAGATCGTCAACGTCAACGGCGGCGCGATCGCGCTGGGTCACCCGATCGGGATGAGCGGCGCGCGGCTGGCCCTCACCCTCGCCCTCGAACTGCGCAGGCGCGGCGGCGGCCTCGGCGCGGCGGCGCTGTGCGGCGGCGGCGGCCAGGGCGACGCGCTGCTGCTGCGCGTGCCCAAGCGGTGACGATCCGTCGCTCCCGCGACGTGCCGGTGCTGGTGGGGGCCGCCCGCGAGGGCGACCCCCGTGCCGTGGCCCGGCTCATCAGCCTGGTGGAGGACGGTGACGAGGTGCTGCCGCGGATCGCGGCGGCGCTCGCGCCGCACACGGGAGAGGCCGCCGTCATCGGCCTGACCGGCTCCCCCGGCGTGGGCAAGTCGACCACCACCAACGAGCTCGTCCGCGCGTTCCGCGATGACGGCCGGCGCGTGGGCGTGCTCGCCGTGGACCCATCCAGCCCGTTCACCGGCGGCGCCATCCTCGGCGACCGGGTCCGGATGCAGGAGCACACCACGGACCCCGCCGTGTACATCCGCTCGATGTCCAGCCGCGGCCACCTCGGCGGGCTGTCCGCGGCCACGCCGGCGGCCGCGCGGGTGCTGGAGGGCGCCGGCTGCGACCCGGTCGTGGTCGAGACCGTCGGCGTCGGGCAGGCCGAGGTCGAGATCGCCGGCCTCGCGGACACCACCGTGGTACTGCTGGCGCCCGGCATGGGCGACGCGATCCAGGCGGCCAAGGCCGGCGTGCTGGAGATCGCCGACGTCTTCGTCGTGAACAAGGCCGACCGCGACGGCGCCGACGCGACGTACCGCGACATCCAGGGCATGATCGGCCTCGGCGACCGGGCCCCCGGGCAGTGGCGTCCCCGCGTCGTGCGCTGCGTCGCGCCGCGCGGCGAGGGCATCGACGAGCTCGTGGCGGCCATCGACGCGCACCGCGCGCACCTGCGCGACTCCGGCGAGCTGCGCGCCCGCCGCCAGCGGCGGGCCGAGGCCGAGGTCGAGGCGATCGCGCTGGGCACCCTGCGCGCGCGGATGAAGGACCTGCGCAGCGGCAGCGCGCTGAGCGACCTCGCCGAGGACGTCGCGGCCGGGCGCACGGACCCCTATTCGGCGGCAGAAACCCTGCTGGCCCAGCTCGGCTGAGGCCCGCGCGTCGCTCGGCGGCGACCTGCCCGGCCCGCGTGACGTGCTCGCGATGGTCGTCCCGTCCGAGCGGGCACGCAACCGGCGGCGCCCGCGGCGACTCTCTCCTGGTGGGCGTCAGCGGTTGGCGCTCGCCGTAGGCCGGCCGGCGGCACGGTGCCGCTCGTCCCCGCCCGAGCCGCCGCGGCTCGTCCGAACATGGAGGGTGTGCAGTGAAGACACTGACGGTCGACGGGGTGACGGTCGCGTACGAGCGGGACCGTCCAGTCCTGCGCGATGTGTCGGTCGTGGTGTCGCCGGGCCAGATCCTGGCCGTCACCGGCCCCTCGGGGGCGGGCAAGACGACGCTGCTGTGGGCGATGGCGGGCCTGCTGCGCCCGGCCGCGGGTGTCGTCGCGGTGGACAGCACGCCGCTGCGCGACCGCGACCACGCCGTCTCCGAGCGCGTGGTGCTCATCCCGCAGGACAACGGCCTCGCCGCGATCCTCACGGCCCAGGAGAACATCCAGGTCGCCATGATCGCCGGCGGCGCCGCTCCGGCCGACGCCCGCCGCGCCACGGTCTCCTCGCTGGAGCGCCTGGGCCTCGCCGGCCAGGCCGACCAGCTGGTGGAGGAGCTCTCCGGCGGCCAGCAGCAGCGCGCGGCGATCGCGCGGGGCCTCGCCCTGCACGGCCACGTGCTGCTGGCCGACGAGGTGACGAGCGAGCTGGACGCCACCAACCGCCAGCGGGTCATGGAGCTGCTGCAGGAGGAGGCCCGCCGGGGCGCCGCGGTGGTGTTCGCGACGCACGACCCGGAGGCCGCCGCCGCGTGCGACCGGGAGCTGCACCTCGCCGACGGTGCCGCGCAGCTGGTCCGCGGCTGATCTGCTCCGGTCGCTTCAGGAGACGGTCGGACACCGCAACGTTTTCGCGGTGACGCGGGCGACCTACGGCGCCTGAACGGAGGTCCCCACCGTGGCGCCGCGCGAGTACGCTGCGGGCGATGCGAGACCTGGGACGAATGGGGAGAGAGTGACATGAGCGAAGCCGTTGACCCGGACCTGACCGGCGACGCCCTCGCCACGGTCGAGCCCGCCTCGGCGGCGGTGGTGCCGGCACAGTCGGGCCCGCCGGAGCAGGAGCACTCGCGGCTGGACGAGGTGGCCGAGAGGGTCACCACGTTCGCGGACAAGGCCGGGGAGTTCGCGTCCAGCACCGCCGCCGCGTCCGGCCGGATCGCCTCGCAGGTGGTCGACCGGCTGCGCAACAACGCGGAGCTGGCCGCCGAGCGCGGCACCACGACGATCGCCGACGAGGTCGTCGAGAAGATCGCCGGCATCGCCGCGCGCGAGGTCTCGGGCGTGTACGACCTGGGCGGCGACGTGGCCCGGGCCTTCGCCGCGGTGCGCGACCGGCTCGGCCTGGGCGAGTCCGAGGGCGAGTCCTCCAGCCGCGGTGTGTCCGTGCGCCTGGAGGGGCGCACGGCGGCGGTCCGCATCACGCTCGTGATCGAGTACGGTTTCGTCGTGTACTCGGTCGCCGAGAAGGTCCGCACCAGGGTCATCGGCTCGGTGGAGAACCTGCTCGGGCTCGAGGTGACCGCGGTGGACATCGTGGTCGACGACGTCCACTACGACGACAAGCACAAGGTCCGGACGGGCAACGACGAGGCTCGCGCGGCCGACTACGCATAAGCCCCAAAAGTCGAAAACCGTAGGCCCGCGCCCCGCGACCGGACGCGCGGCGCGGGCTTAGCGCAGGATCGCGGCCGGGTCGATGGTGACGACGACGGGAAGGTGGTCGGAGGCCGTCAGCGACAGTTCGGTGCGGATGACCTTGAGATCGCGCACCGCGGGGACCATGTGCCGGGAGACGCGGATCTGGTCGATGCGGCGAGCCGGCAACCAGTCGTCGGGCCAGTGCCCCGCGGTGGGCTGCCAGTCGGCCCGCAACACCGCGGCGGCGTCCCGAAGGCCGGCGCGGCTGAGCACCTCGGTGGAGCGACGGTCCGCCCGCAACGGCGCTTCGGGGTCGTCGGACCAGCGGACCTGGTGCAGCAGCGCCGGGCTCCAGGCGGCGTCGGTGTAGGGATCCGGATCGTAGAAGGTGCCGTCGGGCAGCCTGTCGGAGCCGACCGCGTTGCAGTCCCCGGCGAGCATCGCGGCCCGGTCCTGCCGGAACATGCTGACGACCCGGAGGGCGTCGGCGAACCGTCGGTCGGGTCGGAACGGGTCAGCGTGGTACGAACCCACTTTGACCGGCTGGGCACCCCCGATGTCCAGGACGACGGTTGCCAGCGCGTGCCACAGGTCACCGGGCCCGATGGCGCGCCACGCGATCGGCGTGATCCCGCTACGCCACAGCACCGCGGTGTTGAAGCCCGAGGTGGCCGAGGCAACGGCGACCCTCGGTGCCGCCTTGCCCGCCGGCTGGGGGATGAGGCATTCCATGCCGGTCGCATCCGCCAGTCGCAGCAACTGATCCGCGGCCGCCTCCGGGGTCGCTCCGATCAGCTCCTGCACCGCGAGTACATCGGGATCGATGTCACGGATCACCTCGAACAAGTTCTTCTCGCGCGCGGCGACATCCGTGACCGCGCCGGGGTCATTCCTGCCGAAGTCGAACAGGTTGTAGGTGGCGAACGTGATCAACCGATGCCCTCCTGTCATGACGGTCACCCAACCCGGCAAAACGTTCGTGGTGACAGCACTAGCATCGGGGTTGACGGACCGACCCGCCGCACGCGAGGAGCGCCGATACCCATGGACGCCCACGACATCGCCGAGGGACGGGCGCGCTGGCAACGCCGCTACGACGAGGCCAGCAAGCGCGACGCCGGCTTCACCACGCTCTCCGGCACCCGGCTCGAGCCGGTGTACGGGCCGCCCGAGGGCGCCGACGCGCCCGGGTTCGAGCGGATCGGCTGGCCAGGCGAATACCCGTACACCCGGGGCCTGCATTCCACGGGGTACCGCGGCCGCGCCTGGACCATCCGCCAGTTCTCCGGGTTCGGCAACGCGCGGCAGACCAACGAGCGGTACAAGATGCTGCTCGGCGCGGGCGGCGGCGGGCTCTCGGTGGCCTTCGACATGCCGACGCTGATGGGCCGCGACTCCGAAGATCCGCAGTCGGAGGGCGAGGTCGGGCACTGCGGCGTCGCGATCGACTCCGCGGCCGACATGGACGTGCTGTTCGACGGCATCCCGTTGGCCGGCGTCACCACGAGCATGACGATCTCCGGGCCCGCCGTCCCGGTCTTCTGCATGTACCTCGTGGCCGCCGAGCGCCAGGGCGCCGACCTCGGCCGGCTCGACGGGACCCTGCAGACCGACATCTTCAAGGAGTACATCGCCCAGAAGGAGTGGCTCTTCCCGCCCGAGCCGCACCTGCGCCTGATCGGCGACCTCATGGAGTACACCGGCCGGCACATCCCGCGGTACAAGCCGCTGTCGGTCTCGGGGTACCACATCCGGGAGGCCGGCGCGACCGCGGCGCAGGAGCTGGCGTTCACGCTCGCCGACGGCTTCGGCTACGTCGAGCTCGGCCGGTCCCGCGGCCTGGACGTCAACGCGTTCGCGCCGGGGCTGAGTTTCTTCTTCGACGCCCACGTGGACTTCTTCGAGGAGATCGCCAAGTTTCGCGCCGCGCGGCGCATCTGGGCCCGCTGGATGCGCGAGGTCTACGGCGCGACCAGCGAGAAGGCGCTGTGGCTGCGGTTCCACACGCAGACGGCCGGGGTGTCGCTGACCGCGCAGCAGCCGTACAACAACGTGGTGCGCACCGCCGTCGAGGCGCTCGCCGCCGTGCTCGGCGGGACCAACTCGCTGCACACCAACGCGCTGGACGAGACGCTGGCGCTGCCCACCGACCAGGCGGCCGAGATCGCGCTGCGCACCCAGCAGGTGATCATGGAGGAGACGGGGGTGGCGAACGTGGCCGACCCGCTGGGCGGGTCGTGGTTCGTCGAGGCGCTCACCGACCGCATCGAGGCCGAGGCCGAGGCGATCTTCGCCCGGATTGGCGACATGGGCGGCGACGGCACGATCACCAGCGGCATCCTGCGCGGCATCGAGGACGGCTGGTTCATGTCCGAGATCGCCGACAGCGCGTTCGCCTACCAGCAGGCGCTGGAGAAGGGCGACAAGCGCATCGTCGGCGTCAACGTGCACACCGGCTCGCTCACCCGTGACCTGGACATCCTGCGGGTCTCGCACGAGGTCGAGGCCGAGCAGAAACGGCTGCTCGCGGCTCGCCGCGCCGGCCGGGACAACGTCGCGGTCAAGGAGCGGCTGGAGCGGATGGTCGCGGCGGCCCGCGGCGGGGAGAACATGATCCCCCCGATACTGGACGCCGCGCGGGCCGAGGCGACGCTGGGTGAGATCTGCGGCGCGCTCAGGGGGGAGTGGGGCGTCTACCGCGAACCCGCCCGATTCTGAAACATCGGGCGTTATCGAACCGCAACATAACGCCGCAACCCGGCCCTTCCCGCGCTGGTCTTCTTAAGACGACCTGACCACGGGGGAGGGGCATTGCTGGCACTCGTGCTCGCGGCGTTGCGAGCCCGGCGCGCACAGGCGTTCACGCTGCTGCTGCTGAGCACGCTGGCCGCGGCCGCCGCGGCGGCCGCACCTTGGTACGTGCTGGCCTCCACCGAGCGTATCGCCACCCGGCACGTCGAGACCGCGCCGGTCCATGAGCGCTCGCTGGAGACGATCGGCGAGGGGCCCGTCGACGGCGGCTCCATCGAGGCCCAGCTGGCCGCCTCGGCCGACCGGACGCAGCGGATCGTCGGGCTGACCGGCTTCACCACCTACACCGGGGCCTACCTCTCCGGCCAGACCTCCGCCGCGGCCACCGCACCGCCGGCGGGTGCCAAGCCGGGCGGTGCCGGCGGTGAGCGCAGCACCAACTCGCCCGTGGCGCTGCGCACCGGCGCGTGTTCACGCGCGTCGATCGAGGGCGCCTGCCCCGCCGCCGACGGCGAGGTGATGGTCAGCTACCGCACCGCCCGCTTCCTGCGGGTCAAGGCGGGCGACACGCTGAACTTCGCCAACTCCGGCCTGGCCCACCCGCTGCGGCTCACTGTCGTCGGCGTCTACCGCCCCGACGACAGCCTCGACCCGTTCTGGAGCAGTGACGAGCAGCTGCTGGCCGCCGCGCTGCCGACCGGCGCCCCGCCCGACATGACCGAGCCGGTCGACGACGCGCTGCTGACCGCGCCGGCTACGTTCGACAAGAGCCTCGCCACGGTGCCGGTGCGCACCATCGTCGACATGGTCGCCCAGCCGCGGCTGCTCGTCGACCACTCGCCCGAGGAGGTGCGCGAGCGCCTCGACGCCGGCTATGTCGAGGCCGTCAACAACCGGCTGATGTTCGTCACCCAGCTGCACGCGACCATCAAGAAGGTCGAGCGGGACGGGCGCCTGGTCTCCCTCGGCGTGCCGGTCGGCGCCTTCCAGCTCCTCGTGCTGTGCTGGTTCGCGCTGTACCTCGCGGTGAAGTACACCGGCGAGGAGCGACGCCCCGACATCGGGCTGGTGAAGCTGCGCGGCGCCCCGCGCGGGCGCATCTGGGCGCTGGTGAGCGGGCAGAGCGCCCTGCCGATGGTGGCCGGCGCGGTGCTGGGGCTGCCCATCGGCTACGCGGTCGCCACGGCCATCGCCGGGCGCATCCGCGACGCCACGGTCAACGAGCAGGCCGCCGCCCTATCCGTCGGCGCGGTCGCGCTGGCCGTGCTCGGCGCGCTGCTCGCCGCGCTGCTGGCCGAGCGCCGGGCGCTGTCCTCGAGCGTCGCAGAGCTGCTGCGCCAGGGCCGGGTGCGCAACCGCATCTGGCGCGACCTGTTCGACCTGCTCCTCGTCGTGCTGGCGGTGGCGGCCGTCTACCAGGTCAAGCAGCGCGCCTCGGGCGACGCGGCCGGCCTCGCGCTGCTCGCGCCGGGCCTGGCCGCCCTCGCCTTCGCGCTGGTCGCGGCCCGGCTCATCACGTTCACCGCGGGCCGGCTGGTCGAGGGCGCGCTGCGCCACGGCCGGGCCGCCCGCGCGCTCACCGCGATCTACCTGGCCCGCCGGCCGGGCGTGCACCGCCTGGCCGCGCTGATGATCGTCACCGTGGCGCTGTTGTGCACCTCCGCGCTGACCTGGGGCACCGGGCGGGCCGAGGGCCGCGCCCGGGCCGAGCTGGAGGTCGGCGCCGACCGGGTGCTGACCGTGCGGGCGGAGAATCGGCTCGCGCTGCTGGGCGCGGTGCGCGCGGCCGACCCCGGCGGCGCGCACGCGATGGCGGTGGTGGAGTCGCTGGTCTCGGGCTACGACCGGGTGCTGCTCGTGGACAGCCCGCGGCTGGCCAAGGTGGCGACCTGGCGCCCGGAATACGGCGCGAGCGCCGCGCGGACCGCCGCCCTGCTGCACCCCGAGGCCCCGCAGCCGGTCATGGTCACCGGCGCCGAGCTGACCGCCGACTTCGCCACGCACTTCACCGACACCGACACCGATCCGAGCCGTGTGGTGTACCTCGACATCGTGCTCGCCGACCCGAAGGGCGCCCGGATCGCCGCCCGCGTCGGCCCGCTCGCCGAGGGACCGCAGGTGATCAAGGCCGCGGTGCCGGCCTGCGCGACCGCGCCCGGCTGCCGGCTCAGCTCGCTGCAGATCGTGCAGTCCACCAAGGAGGAGAAGGTCTTCTTCCCGTCCCGCCCGGGCGTCGAGGTGACCTTGCACGGCATCACCCAGGCCGGCGGCCAGCCGGTGCTGAGCAAGGAGATGCTCGGCGAGCGCACCAGGTGGCGGCTGGGGGTGAACGGCAACTCGCCCAACCTCATCGTCACCGCGGTCGGCGACGGGCTGCGGCTCACCGTCGCCCCGGTGCGCCCGGGCGTCGCCGATCCCGGCGTGTACCCGCTGGACACCCCGGCCCCGCTGGCCACCGTCCGGGCCACCCCGTGGCAGCCGCGGCGCGTCGGCGACCAGCGGATCACCTACGGCTCGACGTCGATCTCCGAGACGGTCGCCGGCACCGCCCGCCGGCTGCCCCGGCTGGGCGAGAAGGGGGTGATCGCCGACCTGGAGTACGCCGACCGCCTCGGCGCCGACTTCGGCGCGGGCGAGTCGCTGCAGGTCTGGCTCAACGCCGGCGCCCCGGGTGACATCACGGACCGGCTCAGGGCTCAGGGCCTGATCGTGCTCGGCGAGGAGTCGATCGACGGCGTCGCCGGCCGGTACGCCTCCTTCGGCCCGCCGCTCACCCTGCAGTTCATGCTGCTCTCGGCGATCGTCGGGCTGGCTCTGGCGATCGGCTCGGCCTCCGTGGTCGCCGCCGTCGAGCGACGGCCCCGCTCTCGCGAGCTCGGCGCGCTGCGGGTCCAGGGCGCCCCAGCGCGGCTGGTGCGGCGGGTGGGCGTCGAGGGGTACCTCGTGCTCGCCGGCGTGTCCGTGCTGCTCGGCTTGCTGCTGGCCGTCATCATCCGCGCCTACATCGGCGACGTCCTGCCCTACTTTGCCGACGGATGGAGAGCGCCGTGATCGGGCTGGTCCTGTCGATGGCGCGGGCCCGCTCCGGGCAGGCCCTCACCGCCTTCCTGCTCGCCATGTTCGCCATGGCGGCCGCGGTCAGCGCGCCGGTGTATTCCACCACCGCCGACGCCGCCGTGGTGCGCAGCGAGGTGGCCGCCGCGCCGGTCGCCGAGCGGGTCGTGCAGGTCCGGCGCACCACGCCGTCGCCGACCGACCACGACTTCGAGGACCGGGTCCCGCAGGTGTTCGACAACGGGTTGTTCACGAGTGTGTACAGCACCGAGTACAACATCATGATCTTCCCGGCCGACCCGAAGTCGACACCGCCGATCGCCCCGCGCTTCGTCTACCGTGACCACGCCTGCGCGCACCTGCGCTTCAGCGCCGGGCGCTGCTTCGTCAGCGAGTCCGAGGTCGTGCTGAGCACCGCGCAGGTCAAGCACCTCAAGCTGCGCATGGGCGACACTCTCCCGGTCAGCTTCGCCCTGCTGGACCAGCGCAGCGGCGAATACTACGAGGCCGGCCCGCGGGTCACGTTCACCCTGGTCGGCGCCTACGACCCGATCAACCCGGCCGACCTGTACTGGTCCGACGCCGACTACTTCAACCCCCGCCCCACCTCGCGGTTGACCACCGAGCCCGCCTTCGCCTCGCGGCTGAGCATGGAGGCGGTGGAGCACCGCGACGAGCGGCAGATCTTCGACCTCGCCATCGACTGGTCGGCGGTCGACCGTGACTCGCTCGACAGCGTCAACGCCGTCGTGAAGCTCGGCGAGGCGCAGCTCTCGGGGTTGCCCGGCCACGCGGTCGTGCAGACCGAGCTGCCGCACCTGGCCGAGCGGATCAACGCCGAACGGAGTCTCGTCGCCGAGGTCGTTCCGGTCGCCGCGGTACCGCTGGTGCTCCTGTGCTGGTTCGTGTTGTTCATCGCCGTCGCCGCGGCCACCCAGGAACGGCGGCTGGAGCTGGGCCTGCTGTCGCTGCGCGGCGTGACCGCGCCGCGGCGCTGGTGGCTCGCCGCCGGGGAGAGCGTCGTGGCCATCCTGGCCGGCGCCGCGGCCGGCTTCGTGCTCGGCCATTACCTGGTCCGGCTGGCCGCCTGGATGCTGCTGGGCAGCTCGGCCGGCGTGCCGCTGTCGGCCGGGCTCACCCGGTGGTCGCTGGCCGCGCTGGTCGGCGCGCTGGGCGCGGCGGTGCTGGCCCAGCGGGCCGAACTGGTCAAGCGCACCGTCGACCTGCTGCGCAACGTGCCGAGCCGGGCATCGCGCTGGGGCGCGCCGGTCTTCGAGGTCGTCGTCGTGGCACTCGCCGCCGTCTCCGTGGTGCAGTTGCGTCGCGGCGGCGGGGGGCTGACCGGCTTCGCGCTGTTCGCCCCGTCGGCGATCGTGATCGCGGTGGCCCTGCTCGCCGCCCGCGCCGTGCTGCCCATCGCCGAGCGGGTCGGCCGGCGGGCCCTGCGCCGCGGCCGGATCGGCCCGACGCTGGCCGCCTACGCGCTGACCCGCCGCCCCGGCACCCAGCGCGTCCTCGCCCTGTTCGTGGTCGCGCTCGGGCTCATGGTCTTCGCAGCCACCGCCGCCACCGCCTCCGCCGACGCCCGCGACCGGCGCGTCCGGGTCGAGCTCGGTGCGCCCCGGGTGCTGTCCGTCGAGATGCTGAGCCGGGCCGCGCTGCTGAGCAAGGTCCACCAGGTCGACCCGCAGGGGCGGTTCGCGATGGCCGCCGCGATGCTGCCGGTCTCCGACGACACCGCGGTGCCACCGATGCTGGCGGTCGACAGCGTGGCGCTGCCCAGCGTCGCGCTGTGGGAGGACCGGTCGCTGTCCGCGCAGACCGCGCACGACCTGCTCAAGCCGAAGGTCGCACGGCCCACCATCGAGGTGACCAACAAGGACCTCTCACTGGACGTCACCATCGACTCGCTCGTCGACGGGTTCCGGGTGCGCTGGATCGCCGTCGTGGTCCCCCGCGACGGCTCCGGCGTCGGGCGGGTCGACCTCGGCGCGGTGCGGACCGGCCGGCACACCTACACCCGCAACCTGCCCATGTGCGTGCAGACGTGCCGGCTCGCCGGGCTGGAGCTGGAGCAGCCCGAGAAGCGCGGCTTCGACGTGACCATGACCTTGCACGGCCTCACCCAGGCGGGCAGGACGATCGTCGACGAGGCGGGCTTCGCCGACGCCGACGGCTGGCGGACCCCGGAGTCGCCCGGGTCGAAGCTGCTCGTGCCGACGCTCACCGCGGCCAAGGACGGGCTGCGGGCCGAGCTCACCAACTACAAGGGGGCCGACACCGCGGTACAGCTGATGCCGACCGACGTCCCCTCGCCGCTGCCGGTGATCATGGCCCGCACGGCCGGCATCGGCGACCACATGACCGGCCTGGACACGAGTCGCCAGTCGATCACCATCGCCGGTGAGGTGGAGACGGTACCGAAGCTGGGCTACAAAGGCGGGCTGGTCGACCTCGACTACGCCGAGCGGCTCGCCCCCGACGGCGGCGACGCGCTGTACCCGCAGATCTTTCTCGGCCCGCAGGCCCCGGCCGACGTGATCGACCGGCTGCGGGCCCAGGGCCTGCAGGTCACCGGCGACCGCGCGCTCGGCCCGCTGCGCGCCGCGCTGGACGAGCAGGGGCCGGTCGTCGCGCTGCGCTTCCACGAGCTCGCCGCCGCCCTCGCGGTGGTGCTCGCTGCCGGCGCGCTGTGGCTGGTGGCGAGCCTGGACCGGCTGCGGCGGGCCGGCGAGCTGCGGTCGCTGCGGGCACAGGGGGTGGCCCGCCGCGACGCCGCCGCGAACGGCTACCTGGCCCTGGTCGGCACCGCGGCGCTCATCGCCCCGTTCGCCGCCCTGGCCAGCTGGCTTCTGGTGCGGGAGTATCTTCCGGTGTTCTCCGACGACGCGCAGGGCTTCCAGGCGTCGATCTGGCCCTCGCCCGGGCCGGTCGCGATCGCCTGGGGAGCGGCCGCGCTGCTGCTGGCCGCGGTGGCCGTGGCCGCCGGGGCCCGGCTGCGCGCCGCGACGGCGCGGCGGAGGCGATGACGCCGATGCACACCAACGACGCGCGCATGTTGGCAACGGACTCTGCGACGGCCGGTTCGACGATCGGGATGGGGACGGGGACGCGATGAACGGATTGGCGGTCGCCTGCCGGCGGGTCGTGCACATCTACCGGGCCGAGGCCGGCGACGTGGTCGCGCTGGCCGGCGTCGACCTCTCGATCGCCCCGGGGGAGACGCTCGCGCTCGTCGGCCCGTCGGGTTCGGGCAAGTCGACGCTGATCGCGCTGCTCGCCGGGCTCATGCGCCCCTCCGCCGGCCGGGTCAACATCGGCACGTACGACATGGGCAAGCTCTCCGACGGCGAGATCGCCCGGCTGCGCGGCACCGAGATCGGCGTGGTGCTGCAGGGGGCGGCGCGCAACCTGCTGCCCTACGCGTCGCTGCACCGCAACATCTGGCTCGCTCAGCGGCGGGCCGCCCGCACCGAGGGCATCAAGCTCGACGACCCGGACCGCATCCTCGACCTGGTCGGCCTGCCCGGGCTCGGCCGCGCCCGCATCGACGAGCTGGCCCCCGGCGCCCGGCAGCGCGCCGCGCTCGCCGTCGGCGTCGCCGCCGGCCCCGGGCTGCTCCTGGTCGACGAGCCCACGAGCCAGCTCGACACCCACGGCCGCGACGAGGTGCTCGAGGCCCTCGAGAC
This sequence comes from Dactylosporangium sp. NPDC000555, assembly GCF_040300025.1. Lineage (NCBI taxonomy): Bacteria > Bacillati > Actinomycetota > Actinomycetes > Micromonosporales > Micromonosporaceae > Dactylosporangium > Dactylosporangium sp. NPDC000555. Next base: position 16,090 of record NZ_JBEPDB010000016.1, read on the forward strand.
CGTCAACCGCGAGCGCAACACGACGATCGTCGTGGTCACGCACGACGGCGAGGTCGGCACCCGCCTCGGCCGCGCGGTGACCATCCGCGACGGGCGGGTCGGCGCCGAGGGGCGCGACGGCCAGGACTTCGCGGTGGTGGCGGGCGACGGCACGGTACAGCTTCCGCCGGAGGTCCTCGGAGACTTCCCGCCCGGCACGCTGTTCACCGTCGAGCACATCGACGGGGCCGTCACGCTGGTGGCGGGTGGATCCGACAGGTCACTCGCGGCGGACCACCTGGGACACGTGCAAAACTAGGGCCATGACCGACCCACGCCAGTCTCAGTCGATCTTCAGCCGCGGGGCCGTGGACCTCGGCGCCCTGGCCCGCAGCAATGCGGCCGCGGCGCAGCGGGCCGCGCAACCGGCCTCGCAACCGGCCTCGGCGGCACCAGCCGGCGCCAACGTAGTCGACGTCACCGAGGCGACGTTCCAGAACGACGTCATCCAGCGTTCGCTGACGGTGCCGGTCGTCATCGACTTCTACGTCGAGATGAGCGCGCCGCATCAGCAGTTCTCCCCGCTGCTGGCGAAGCTGGCCGCCGAGGGCAACGGCGCGTGGGTGCTCGCCCGGGTCGACGTCGAGGCCAACCCGCGCCTCGCGCAGATGTTCCGGATCCAGAACATCCCGTTCGTCGTCGCGATCGTGGGCGGGCAGCCGGTCGACGCGTTCAACCAGATGCTGCCGGAGCAGCACCTGCGCCAGTGGATCGACGCCGTCCTCAAGGCCGCGGGGGTGGAGGTCGAGCAGCCCGAGGACCCGCGGCTGCTCGCCGCGGACGACGCCATGGCCGACGGCGACCTCGACGCCGCCGAGGCCGCCTACCGCAAGATCCTCAGCGAGACGCCGACCGACGCCGTGGCCGAGTCCGGGCTGGCGCAGGTCGGGCTGCTGCGGCGTACCGAGGGCGTGGACATCGCCGGCGCGCTCGCCGCCGCGCAGGCCGCACCCGCCGACCTCCCGGCGCAGTTGCTCGCCGCCGACGTCGAGGTTCTCACCGGCGAGGCCGACAAGGCGTACACGCGCCTGGTCGACCTCATCCGCCGCACGGCGGGCGACGAGCGGGAGACCGTGCGCAAGCACCTGGTCTCGCTGTTCACCGTCGCCGGCCCCGACGACCCAGCGGTCGCCAAGGCCCGCCGGGCACTGGCGAGCGCGCTCTTCTGACGGCGCCCGCCGTGCGCCGGATCGCCGTCGTCGACGCACCGAGCAACCTGGGGCTGCGGCCACCGACCGCCACCTCGGTGCCCGGCTGCGCCAAGGCGCCCGGCGCGCTGCGCGACCACAACCTGCTCGCCCGCCTCGGCGCGCGCGACGCGGGCTGCGTCACCCCGCCGCGGTATGACCCGGCGGGGTGGCAGCCCGGCGACGGCGTGGCCCAGGCGGCCGAGATCGCCGTCTTCGTCCGCCGCCTAGCCGACCGCATCGGCTCGATCCTCTCCTCGGGTGACTTCCCGCTGGTCCTCGGCGGCGACTGCTCGATCCTGCTCGGCGCCGGCCTGGCCATGCGCCGCTACCAGCCCGAGCTGGGCGGGCGCATCGGCCTGGTGTACGTCGACGGCCACTCCGACTTCCGCCACGAGGGCAACGCCTCCTACGTGGGCGCCGCCGCGGGCGAGGCCCTAGCCCTCGCGACCGGCCGCGGCCAGGCCAACCTGTCCTCGATCGAGCAGCGCCGCCCGTATTTCCGCGACGTCGACGTGGCGCTGCTCGGCATCCGCACGCACGACGAGTACCGCCTGGACCTGCAGGCGGCCGGGATCGTCGCCCGGGCCGTGCCGGAGCTACGCTCGGACGGCGCCGCCCGCTCGGCCCAGTGGGCCCGCGACCAGCTCCGCGACTGCGCGGGCTTCTGGGTGCACATCGACGTCGACGTGCTCGACCCGGCCGTGATGCCGGCCGTCGACGCTCCGGACGTGGGCGGCATCGCCTACCGCGAGCTGGAGATCCTGCTCAGCGGCCTCGTCTGCGACCCGCGCTGCGTCGGCGCCCAGGTGACGGTCTTCGACCCGGACTACGACCCCGACGGGCAATACGCGGCGGAAGTCACCGACGTCCTCGTCGCCGGCCTCGAGCCGCTCATCACGTCCTCCGCCCTGGTCGCCGCGTCGCCGGACCCGGTGATCTCGGCCCCGCCGTTCGCGCCGCCGGTGTCCGCGCCACCGGTCTCGGCCCCGCCCTTGACCACACCCCGCACGCCGACCTCGTTCACGTCGCCCATCGCATCCCCCACGCCGCCCCCATCCTGGTCCTCGTCTCCGTCTTCTCCGTCCTCGTCTCCGGCTTCCGTGTCTCCGTCTCCGTCTCCGTCTCCGGCTTCCGTGCCTCCGTCCCCGTCCCCGGCTTCCTCGTCCCCATCCCCGTCTTCGGCTTCCTCGCCCCCGGCCTCTCCGTCCTCGTTCCCGGCTTCCTCGTCCTCGTCTCCGGCCTCCCCGTCCTCGTCCCCGGCCTCCGTGTTTCCGTTCCCGTCTTCGGCTTCCGTGTCGCCGGGCACGCCTTTCGGGCCGCCGAGCCCCGTTCCGGCCTCGGTCTCCGCGCCGCCGGCCGTGGACCTGCCGGATGCCGGGCCGTTCGCGCCACCCGCCGCCGTCACCTTCGTGGCGCCCCTCGTTCCGCCTTCCGATTCGATCGATGATCCGCCCGATTCGCACGATCAATCGGATGATTCCGACATTTCCGAAATTGCGGATATCGGGCGAGAGGGTGAACCGATCGGGGCCGAGATCCTGGGCTCCTCGGGGACCGATACCCTGCGTGACGAGACCGACGAGGCCATGCGCGATGAGGCTCAACGCGATGAGGTCGTTCGCGAGGAGGCCATCGATGCGGGCGCCGGGGTCGAACAGGTCGTGGACGACGCGGGTGGCGAAGCGGCTTCGGGCGATCTCGACGCGGGCGAGCCGTGGGTCGAGGACGACGAGCCCGCCGAGGGCGAGGCACTGGATGACGAAAGTGTGGTCGAGCAGGACATGAGCGAAGGAGTGATGGGCGCGGTGTCGGGCACCGGGGACATGGGCGTGGGGCTGCTGCGGCCGCGGTCGAATCGGGCGGCCGCGCTGTCGCTCGACTCGCTGCCGCACGACTCCATGGGGCCCGGCGGGCTGCGGCCGCGCGGCGGCGGGTCGCCGTTCGTGCCGCCCCAGGGTATTCGCCGCCGTGGCGGGCCGGAGGCGCCCGAGTCGCCGCTGACCGACGCCGTGTCGGTGGCCCGGACCCCGGTCGACGAGGACGAGCCCGCCGGCTGATCGGCGAACGGCCGGCCCGGCGGACGAGTGCCGCGGGCCGGCCGTTTGCGTGCTGTGCGTGTGGTGGGGGTCAGCCGGTCGTCTGGAAGAACTTGCCGGCGATCGGGACGGCGGCCGCGGTCGAGGCGCCGCCGTTCTCGACGAACACGCAGAAGGCGATGTCACCGCGGTACCCCATGAACCAGGAATGGGTGTGCGCCGGATTGTTGTCGTACTCCGCGGTCCCGGTCTTGCCCCGCAGCTCGCCCGGCAGGTCCTTGAGCTGGTTGGCCGTGCCGTCCGTGACCACCTGGCGCATCATCGTCCGCAGCGCGTCCAGCGACGCCTGGTTGAGCTGCGGGCCGTCCGGTGCAGGGCTCTTCGGGGCCGGGTCGAGCACCAGCTGCGGCTGCTTCCACTGGCCCCGGGCGATCGCCGCCGCCGCGCCCGCCAGGATGACCGGGGAGACGAGGTTCGTGCCCTGGCCGAAGGCGGCCGCGGCCTGCTCGGCCTTGGGGCCGTTGACCGAGACCTTGCCGGTGAACACGTCAGTGCCGAGGTCCCAGGGGATGCCGATGCCGAGGGTCTGCGCGGTCTTGCCCAGGCCGTCGGGGGCGATCTTCGGGGCGAGTGAGGCGAACGCCGTGTTGCACGACTTGGCGAAGTCCGTGCGCAGCGGCACGCTGCCGAGCTCCTCGTCGTGGGAGTTCCTGAAGGTACGGCCGTCGACCGTGAGGTTTTTCGGGCAGTCGACGACGTCCTCGCCGGTCATGCCCTTGTCGAGCACGGCGAGGGCGGTGACGGCCTTGAAGGTCGAGCCAGGCGGCGTCTGGCCGGTGAGCGCGAAGTTGTTGGGCGCGGCGCCGGGGCCGTTGGCGAGGGCGACGATCGAGTTGTCGCTGACGCGGATCGCGACCAGGGCCGAGCGCCGCTGCTCGCCGGCCAGGGCCTGCTCGGCGGCGTTCTGCAGGTTGACGTCGAGGGAGAGCTTGAGCTGCCCGCCGGTCGTCGGATCGGTGGAGAAGAGCTGCTTGTCGGGCGTGCCCGTGGGCATGGGCACGACCACCTTGACGCCCGGCTTGCCCTGCAGGACGGATTCGTACCGCTGCTGCAGCCCGGACAGGCCGGTGACGTCGCCGATCTTGTACTTGCCCGGGTTCTTGTCCATGATCTCCTTCGTCACCTCGCCGGTCGTGCCCAGCAGGGCGCGAGCGAACTGCGCGGAGGGGGCGAGGGCCTGGGTCGAGTTGCGGGTGACCACGCCGGGCGTCGAGTTGAGCTTGTTGGCGACCCCGTCGTAGACCTCCTTGCGCAGCGTGACGATCTGCACGAAGGCGTCGGGCGCGGCCTTCTTCACCTGCTCCGGCAGGCCGGACAGGTCAACGGAGACCTTCGCTTGGGTGAAGGCGTCTGTCAGATTCTTGACCACGATGTTGATGTCGGTGATCGACCGCGGCTGGACGCCGATGAGGACGACGGGCTTGCTGCTCACGATCGGCTGACCGGCGCCGTCGAGGATGCTGCCGCGCGACCCGGCGGTCTTGCGTATCGCGAGCTTGTCCGTGGCCTCCAGCTGCGGGTTGATGGTCTTCGCATCGAAGATCACCGTCCACTGCTTGTCGACCCGCTTGGCGTCGACCGTGGTGTCGTACTCCCACACGGAGTCGGCGACGGGCCACGCCACGTGGGCGACGACGCTGCTGCGGTCGTCCTTGACCGCGGGCGAGCCCTTGAGAGTGAGCTTCGGCGGCTGTGCCGCCAGGTCGCCCGCGACCGTGGTCAGCAGCTTCTGCGCCGCCTCACCGGTCAGGGCCTTGCCGTCCGGACCCAGGAACTTCAGGCCCGAGATGTCGCCCTTCTGCCAGGCGCCGAGGAATGTGTTGAGTGAATCGTCCGGCGGTTTGCTGGAGCAGGCCGGCAGCGTGCCGAGCAGCGCCAGGGCGGCGACGAGTGCGGTGACGCGACGGATCGAAACGGCCATGTGGGCGATTCTGCGCCATGAAAGCCCTGATCCGCACGTCCCAAGATCCAACAAGTAGGACAATTCAGTACGCCGGGCCTCGGGTGGCGAACTCCCGTGCCCGAGCGTATTACGCCCCACGAGAACGTCTTAGGCTGAGCGGGGACAACCCACAACGAGGTGGGCGAGGGGAGAACAACCGATGGACCGGCCTGGGGCAACCCCGGTGAAGGACGAGGCACGAGGTTTACACGGCGGGCGAAACCCGGATGCGGGGCCCGAAGACGACGAGCTGGAGCAGTCAGTGCCCAACGCGGAGCACCTGGTCGCGGAGGCGGTCGTGCTGGCCACCGCGCAGGATGCCGACCCCGAATTGGTCGCGGCGTACTGGCGCCTGGTTCCCGATGAGGAGCTGGCCGCCTGCAATGTCGCGAAGATGGTCGAGGCGACCCAGTCGCACCTGGAGCTGGCGCAGCAGCGCCTCCCGGGCGAGCTGAAGCTGCGCCTCGGGCTGAGTGTGACCGGCGGCACGGCGGTGGAGATCGTCACAGACGACATGCCGTTCCTGGTCGACTCCGTGACCAGCGCGCTGTCCTCGCGCGACATTGACCTGAACCTGCTGGTCCACCCACTGGTGGTGGTGCGCCGGGCGCCGCTCGGCGCGCTCGAGGAGATCCGGGTCGGGGTCGAGCCCGAGGACACGATCGCCGGTGACCTGGTCGAGAGCTGGATCCGCATCGAGGTCGACCGCATCCGCGACGAGGCCGAGCTGGAGGAGCTGCGCACCGACCTGGCCCGCGTGCTCAACGACGTGCGGGAGGCCGTCGAGGACTGGGGGAAGATGCGCACCCAGGCCCTCGCCCTCGCTGACGAGCTGGGCAGCGCGCAGCTGCCGGTCCCGGACAAGGACATCACGGACTCGGTCGAGCTGCTGCGCTGGCTCGTCGACGACCACTTCACGTTCCTGGGCTTCCGGCAGTACAAACTGATCAAGGGTGAGCACGGCGAAGAGCTGCTCCAGGCGGTTCTCGGCAGCGGTCTCGGCATTCTGCGCGGCGACCAGGTCAAGCCGCGGGTGCTGTCCTCCATGACCGCGGAGGCCTACGCCAAGGCCCTCGAGAAGCGACTGCTGATCATCACCAAGGCCAACTCGCGGGCGACCGTGCACCGCTCGGCCTATCTGGACTACATCGGCTTCAAGCAGTTCGACGCCGACGGCAACGTGATCGGCGAGAAGCGCTTCCTGGGCCTGTTCTCCTCGGCCGCCTACCGCACCAGCGTGCGCGACCTGCCGGTCGTCAAGCGCAAGGTCGCCGAGGTGGTCGAGCGCTCCGGGCTGTCGCCGCGCAGCCACTCCGGCAAGGACCTGATGGAGACGCTGGAGACCTACCCGCGCGACGAGCTGTTCCAGATCGGCACCGAGGAGCTGCACAAGGCGGTCATGGGCGTGCTTCGCCTGGCCGGCCGCCGCCAGCTGCGCCTGTTCCTGCGCCGCGACGCCTACGGGCGGTTCGTCTCGTGCCTGGTGTATCTTCCCCGGGACCGGTTCACCACGCCCAACCGCCTGCGCATCCAGCAGATCCTGCTCGCCGAGCTCAACGGCGTGGGCGTGGACTACACCACCCGGGTCAGTGAGTCGAAGTTCGCCCGCGTGCACTTCATCGTGCGCACCGAGCCCGGCAACCCGCCCGGCGACATCGACGTCGACGCTCTCACCGAGCGCCTGTCGGAGGCGACCCGGCTGTGGGACGACGACTTCCGCCTCGTCCTGGAGCGCAAGCTCGACGACGAGCAGCAGGCCAAGGAGCTGTACCAGCGCTACGGCGCGGCGCTCTCGGACACCTACAAGGACGAACACACGCCGTACGAGGCCGTCAAGGACGTCTCGAAGCTCGAGCTGCTCGACGAGCCCGGGCAGTTGGTCATGCACGTGTACCGGCGCCGCCAGGACGAGACCGACATCCGGTTCAAGGTGTTCCGCTACGGCGAGCCGATGATCCTCTCGGCGGTCCTGCCCGTGCTGCACTCCCTCGGGGTGTGGGTCACCGACGAGCGGCCCTACGAGGTCGTCCGCGCCGACGGCACGATCTACCTGTACGACTTCGGCCTGCGGCTGCCCGCGGACTCCCGCGCGATCGCCGAGGTGCGGCCCCATCTCGAGAACGCGTTCACGGCCACGTGGCACGGCGAGGCCGAGGTCGACAACTTCAACACCCTGGTGCTCACGGCCGGCCTGACCTGGCGCGAGGTCGTGGTGCTGCGGGCCTACGCGAAGTACCTGCGCCAGGCCGGCACGGTGTTCTCGCAGGACTACATGGAGACGACGCTGCTGGCGAACCCGGCGATCGCCTCCAAGCTCGTGGCGCTCTTCGTCGCCCGCTTCGACCATCGGCTGCCGCTGTCCGACGCGGCCCGCTCGGAGTGGTCGAAGGAGCTGGCCGCGGCGATCAACGCCGACCTCGACCAGGTCACCAGCCTCGACCAGGACCACATCCTGCGCTCGTTCCTGCACCTGATCCAGGCGACCCTGCGTACCTCGTTCTACCAGCGCGGCGAGGGCGGCCGGCCGAAGTCCTACACGGCCTTCAAGCTCGACCCGCAGTCGATCCCCGACCTGCCGGCACCCCGGCCGCGTTTCGAGATTTTCGTGTACTCCCCGAGGTTTGAGGGCGTGCACCTGCGCTTCGGCGCCGTCGCCCGCGGCGGGCTGCGCTGGTCCGACCGGCGCGAGGACTTCCGCACCGAGATCCTGGGCCTGGTCAAGGCGCAGATGGTGAAGAACGCCGTCATCGTGCCGACCGGCGCCAAGGGTGGGTTCGTGCTCAAGCAGAACCCGGGGGACCGCGACGAGGCGGTGGCCTGCTACCAGCTGTTCATCTCGGCACTGCTCGACGTCACCGACAACCTCGACGGCGGCAAGGTCGTCCCGCCGCCCGACGTGGTGCGCCACGACCCCGACGACCCCTACCTGGTCGTCGCCGCCGACAAGGGCACCGCGACCTTCTCCGACATCGCCAACGAGATCTCGGTGCGGTACGGGTTCTGGCTCGGCGACGCCTTCGCCTCGGGCGGGTCGGCGGGCTACGACCACAAGAGGATGGGCATCACCGCCAGGGGCGCCTGGGAGTCCGTGAAGCGGCACTTCCGCGAACTCGGCGTCGACACCCAGGCGACCGACTTCACCGTCGCCGGCGTCGGCGACATGTCCGGCGACGTCTTCGGCAACGGGATGCTGCTGTCCCGGCACATCCGCCTGGTGGCCGCGTTCGACCACCGGCACATCTTCATCGACCCCGACCCGGACTCGGCCGCCTCGTACGCGGAGCGGCGGCGCCTCTTCGACCTGCCCCGCTCCTCGTGGGACGACTACGACCGGTCGCTCATCTCGGCCGGCGGCGGCGTGTTCCCGCGCACCGCCAAGTCGATCAAACTCTCCGCCGAGGCCCGCGCCGTGCTCGGGATCATCACCGACGGCCCGCTCACCCCCAACGACGTCATGCACGCCATCCTCGCCGCGCCCGTCGACCTGTTCTGGAACGGCGGCATCGGCACGTACGTCAAGGCGAGCAGCGAGTCGCACGCCGACGTCGGCGACAAGGCCAACGACTACATCCGGGTCAACGGCCGCGAGCTGCGGGTGAAGGTGGTCGGCGAGGGCGGCAACCTGGGCCTGACCCAGCGGGGCCGCATCGAGTACGCGCTCAACGGTGGCCGCATCGCCACCGACTTCATCGACAACTCCGCGGGCGTGGACTGCTCCGACCACGAGGTCAACATCAAGATCCTGCTCGACCGGGCGGTCGCCGCCGGCGAGCTGGAGGCCGGCGAGCGCAACCCGCTGCTGGCCGAGATGACCGACGAGGTCGGCGAGCTGGTCCTGCGGGACAACTACGACCAGGCGACCGCGCTCGGCAACGCGCGGGCGCAGTCGAGGTCGCTGCTGCCGGTACACAAGCGGCTCATCGCGGATCTCGAGCGTCGCGGGCAGCTGGACCGTGCCCTGGAGGACCTTCCGACCGACGAGGAGCTCGACGAGCGCGCGGCGATCGGGGTGGGGCTGACCTCGCCCGAGTTCGCCGTCCTGCTTTCGTACGTCAAGATCGTGCTCGAGCGCGAGATCCTCGACTCCGGCCTGCCCGACGAGGACTGGACCAACGAGGAGCTGGTCGGGTACTTCCCGACCGCGCTGCGCGAGCGCTTCGTGGAGGCGATGGCCGAGCACCCGCTGCGCCGGGAGATCATCACCACGTCGGTCGTCAACGAGGCGGTCAACCGCGGCGGCACGTCGTTCTTCCACCGCGCCTCGGAGGAGACCGGCGCCGGCGCCGCCGACGTGCTGCGCGCCTCGGTGGTGATCCAGGAGGTGTACGGCCTGGGCGAGCTCCGCCGGGCGGTCGAGTCGCTCGACAATCGGATGCCGACGTCCTCGCAGACGGCCGTCTACCTGGAGATGCGCCGCCTGCTCGACCGGGCCGTGCGGTGGCTGGTCTCCAACCGCCGGCTCCCGATCGACGTGCCCGGCGAGATCGCCCGCCTGCGCCCCGGCGTCGCCCGCCTGCTGCCGCAACTGGACACCCTCTTCCGCGGCCGCGAGCGCGAGGCGCTACGGGCCAACGCCGAGGGCCTGCGCGAGCTGGGCCTGCCGGACGAGATCGCCGATATCACCACCCGCATCATGTACGGCTTCGGCCTGCTCGACATCGTGGAGGTCGCCTCGACGACCGGCCGCGACGTCAACGAGGTCGCCACCGTCTACTACCTGCTCTCCGAGCGCTTCCGCGTCGACGACCTGCTCTCGCGGATCTCGGCGCTGCCGCGCGAGGACCGCTGGCAGACGCTGGCCCGGATGGCGCTGCGCTACGACCTGTACGCGGCGCTGGCGGCGCTCACCGCGGAGGTGCTCAACGCCACGTCTCCGGAGGCGGACCCGGAGGCCCGCGTCCATGAGTGGGAGCAGAGCAACGCGACGTCGATCGCGCGCACGCGCAACGCGATCGGCGAGTTCGGCGAGTCCCCGGGCGACCTGGCCGCGATCTCGGTCCTGCTGCGCCAGATCCGCACCCTGGTCCGCGCCTCGGCCGCCTGACCGCCCACCGGGTTGTGCATGATCGCGGAGCGTTCTGGTAGCGCCGCGCGACGGTTTCTCTCCGCGATCATGCCGGCCCCCGCCGGCTGGAGCGACGCACCGTGCAGCCGGGCCGGGCGCACCGCCGCGGCCGGCCCGGCCAACCCCCGGCCCGCAGCGCCCGGGCGACCTGCACTGCCGTAAGGCACGGCGCAGTGACGTCGACCCAGCCGTACCGCAGCGTCCGCCGGCCCTCGGCGGCCGACTCGTTGTCGCGCTCCCGGTCAAGACGGCGACGCTCCTCGGGGTGGTACGCGCTGCCGTCCAGCTCGACGATGGTGCCGAAAGCGGCGTACTCCACGTCGCGGTAGTGAATGCCGGCGCCCGCGCGCCTGACCTGCCGCCTCCCGGCCGGCAGTCCGTGCCCGCGTTCGACGTCACGTAGATACCGCCGCTCCAGCACGGAGTGCGCCCCGGCGGCCGTGTCGTCGAGCACCCGGGCGAGCGACGGCCGCCGCCGCACCTTCCTGCGCCGCGCCATCGCCTCGGCGAGACGCCGCGGGGTGGTGAGCCGGCGCCCGCACGCCGCGGTGATCCAGCCGACCGCGGTCTCGAGGTCGCCGGCCAGGTCAGTGAGGTCCAGCACAGTGTCCTCAATCCGGGTCCGGCGCAGTGCGGGCCCCGGCATCGTCGCGGAGGCGATCCGGCTGGAACGGTGCACGGTTACGCCGGGGATCGCGGCGATCCGGCGCTCGGACGGAATCGTGACGTGGATTCGCCGATCCGTCGTGTCGGTGAGCCCCAGCAGCTCCGCGGCGGTGCGATGGCTCAGCGCCGCGCCCCGTCCGGCGCGGAGCAGGACCGCCCACAGCAGCGCATCCCGGGGTAGCTGGCCCGTAAACGCCCAGTACACCCCGTGGAGGATCACGGACCAACGACCGGCCGTCAGACGGTGACGGATCGCGCCGTCGCTGAGACCGGCACGCCGCGCCTGGGACTTGGTGATCACCCCCGACTGCAGCCTGAGCAGATCTTCCAGCATCCGCTCAGGCTGCCGTCCCGGGCGGCGGTGCGGAAGACCGCGTCCGCACCTGTGGACAACCGCCTAGGCGGCCAGGCCCAGGGTCTCGGCGGCGGCGCGGCCGTTGGCGTGGCTCGCGCCCCAGGTGGTGATGAACGCCCGCGCGCCGGTCGGGCGCCAGGACGACGGCCAGCCCATCTCCACCACCGTGACCGCGTGCGTCCGCGTCAGGGCCTCGACGAGGGCGGGCGCGCCGGGCAGGCGGTGCACGTTGCGTCCCACGACCACGATCGGACGCGATCCGGCGCGGGTGCCCAGGTCGGCGGCGGAGGCCTGCGCGGCGACCACGCGGACCTGCTCCGTGGCGGTGACGTGCGGGCCGAGGCCCCACGGCACCCGTCCGGCCGCGATCGACGACTCCGACTCCAGCTGGACGATGAGCGGGGCGCGGCCGCGGTCGTGGCTGCCCTCGATGCGGATCGCGCCCAGCGCCGCCGGGTAGCCCAGGCCCGGCTCCTCGCGATCGGTGCGGTCGCCGGTGCGCGTCCAGGCGGCGAGTTCGGCCACGCGGGCCACGGCCTCCTCCAGGCGCTGCAGGGGGAGACGGCCGTCGTGCACGGCGGCGACGATCTCGTCAGCGCAGTCGTTGGTGATCCGCTCGTCGATGTCGGCGCCGATGCACAGCAGGTCGGCGCCCGCGGCGAGGGCGAGCACGGCGCCGGCCGGGATGCCGCCGGCGTAGCGGGCCGCGCCGAGCATCTCCAGGGCGTCGGTGACGACGACGCCGGTGAACCCGAGTTCACGGCGCAGCAGGTCGACGAGGACGGCCCGGCTGAAGGTGGCGGGGGCGTCGCCGGTGAGGGCCGGGACGCGGATGTGCGCGGTCATGATCGACTTGGTGCCGGCCTCGATCGCGGCGACGAACGGCGGGAGCTCGCGGCCGTCCAGCACGTCGCGGCCGATGTCGACCGTGGGCAGCTCCAGGTGCGAGTCGGCGAGCGTCGCGCCGTGGCCCGGGAAGTGCTTCGCGCACGCGGCGACGCCGGCGCCCTGCAGGCCGAGCACGGCGGCGGCGGTGTGGATGGCGACGGCGTGCGGGTCGGCGCCGAAGCTGCGGGTGCCGATGATCGGGTTGTCGTCCGCCGTGTTCACGTCGACGGTGGGCGCGAGGTTGAGGTTGATGCCCAGCGCGTCGAGCTCGGCGCCGATGGTGCGGTACACCCGGCGGGTGACGGCCGGGTCGCCGAGCGCGCCCAGCGCGGCATTGCCCGGGTAGGGGCTGCCGAGCCGGTGCGCGAGGCGGGTGACGTCGCCGCCCTCCTCGTCGATGGCGATGAGCACGCCCTCGCGGGTGGCGTGCAGGCTCGCGGTCAGCGCGGCGAGCTGATCGCGCTCGACGATGTTGAACCCGAAGAGCAGATGCCCGGCCATCCCCTCGGCGAGGAGGTCCACGGCCCATGCCGGGGCCTGCTCCCCGCGGAAGGCGCCCAGCAGAGTGCCAAGGGCCAGCCGGCGGAGTCCGGGATCGGTCGACACGATTGTTTCCCCCCTCAGCGCGAGACGAGTGCCGCACACTCGTCATATGCGCTATTTACGATCGTAAGAGCTTTCGATCAGGTGCGTGTGGGCCGACCGGGTGGTCCGACCGTACGCTTTCCCAATAGGCTGCTTGTGGCACGCTAATAGGAAAGTTTCCTAAATACTAGGGGGCTACGTCACCATGTCCGCCCGACTGCCCGGCACGCCGCGGTTGCTACGCGCGCTCAACGACCGCGCCGCCCTCGAGTTGCTGCTCAGCCGCGGCCCGCTGACCCGCGCGCAGCTCGGCGAGCTGACCGGTTTGTCCAAGGTCACCGCATCGCAGCTGGTGGAACGGCTGGAGGAGCGAGGCCTGGTGGCCCGGGTCGGCGAGCAGGCCGGCGGACGCGGCCCCAATGCACAGATGTATGCGGTGGTGCCCACCACGGCGTTCGTCGTCGGCGTCGAGGCGGGCCCCGCGCACGTCGTCGCCGGAGTAGCGGACATCATGGGCAACATCGTGGGCCGCACCGACGTGGCCATCGGCGACGGCGACGACCCGGTCAAGGTCGTGCACGCCGCGGTTGTCGAGGCCGCGACCGCCGGCGGCGCGCCGATCGAGCGCATCCGGCGCATCGTGCTCGGCACACCCGGCCTGGTCGACCCGAAGAGCGGCGAGATCACGTTCGCCTGGGACCTGCCGCGCTGGCACCGGGGCCTGCTGACCGCGCTGCGCGACGACCTCGGCCGCCCGGTCATGTTCGAGAACGACGTCAACCTGGCCGCCATCGCCGAGCAGCACAGCGGCGCCGCCATCGGCACGCAGGACTTCGTGCTCGTCTGGCTCGACCGCGGCGTCGGCACCGCCGTGGTGCTCGGCGGCCGGCTGCACCGCGGCAGCGCCGGCGCTGCCGGCGAGATCGGCTACCTGCCGGTGGCCGGCACGCAGGTGAGCCGGGACGCGTCGCGCCGCTCGAAGAGCGGGTTCCGCACCCTCGTCGACGCCGTGGCGGTGCGCGCGATCGCCAAGACCCACGGCTTCAAGGCCGCCGGCGCCGCCGAGGCCATCCGCGCCGCCATTGCCGCCGGCACGGCGGGCAGCCCCTTCCTCGACGAGCTCGCCCGCCGCATCTCCCTCGGTGTGGCCTCGGTCGGCCTGGTGCTCGACCCGGAGCTGGTCGTCCTGGCCGGCGAGATCGGCCAGGCCGGCGGCGCGGACCTGGCACAGCGGGTGCAGCACGAGGTGGCCGCGATCGCGGTCGTGTCGCCGCGGGTGGTCGCCACGGAGGTGGCCGCCGAGCCGGTGCTGCACGGTGCCATCCTCACGGGCCTGGACGCGGTCCGTGAGGAGGTCTTCGGCTCGACCGCCTGAAACTGACTCGCTCCGGCCTCATGGCATGCAGCGATAGGGCGTGCGGTGATCCCGTCGCCGGGCGGCGTCAGCGGGCGTCGCGGCGGCGCATCGCCACGAACGCGGCCGTCACCAGGATCGCCACGACCGCGGCGATGACCAGCCCGCCCTGCTGCCAGCTGCCCGAGAAGCCCGTCGCCGCCTCCGGCACGCAGCCGGTGCGGCACGGCCCGGCGTCCGCGTCGAAGGTGAAGTCCTTCGTGAGCCAGGCCGCGATGTAGCTGGAGAGACGGTACTTCTGCGAGTAGTCGACGGTCTCGACGACGCTGAAGAGGACCACGGCGCCGAGCTCGTAGATCATCAGGTAGGCCACGCCGACGCCGAGGGCCGTGGAGGTGTGCCGGCCCAGCGACGCGATGGAGAAGCCCAGCGCCGTGCCGGCCAGGGCCAGCGCGACGACGCGCACGCCGGTCAGCAGCAGCGAGCCGAACTCGTCGGCCGTCATCTGGCTCACCGTGCCGCTGCCGGCCGCGACGCCCATGAAGGCGGCGGTCCAGAGCCCGAGGTACACCACGGAGATGAGGCCCATGCCGGCGCACGCCGCGAGCAGCTTGGCGCCCAGGACCGCGCCGCGGCGGGGGGCCCACAGCAGCAGGGAGGCCATGCCGCCGGAGCTCCACTCGACGCCGACGAACGACGCACCGAGCACGAACCCGGCCACGGCCAGCACGATCGCGGCGGTTGTGTACAGCGACGGCCACTGGCGGTGGAACGAGAAGCCGTAGGTGAGCAGCGACTCGGGCGTCGGGCGCGGGCCGTAGTCGCAGCCGCGCGGGAACGACTCGTTGGGCTCGGCGTTCTCCAGGCCGCTCTGGACCTTCGAGCAGCGGTCGCCCTTGCGGTCCCAGACCTCGCCGGCGGAGGCGGCGTTGGTCTTCGCCAGCTCGATCTCGGTAGCGGTGGGCGTGCTGCGGGTGAGCGTGAAGCCGAACGTGAGCAGCACCAGCAGGGTGCCGATGAGCACGAGGGCGATCAGCGTGACGCGGCGGCTGAACAGCCGCGACCACTCGGCGGCGAACAGCTGGGTCAAACCGGCGGCGTTCACGCGCCCTCCTCGCGGGACCAGTCGGAGTCGTCGACAGGGCGGAACGCGCCGCGGCCGGGGCCGCCGCCGGTGAGGCTGAGGAACGCGTCCTCGAGCTGGGCGACCGGGGCCAGCTCGCGCACCCACAGGTCGTTGACGCCGAGGGCGTGCGACACCCAGGCGGGGTCGGCCAGGTCGTGGACCACCAGGTGGTCGCCGGCGATGCTGACGTGCGCGCCGGCGTCGGTGAGGATCTGCGCGGCGCGGTGGTGGTCCTCGACGCGCACCCGATACGCCCCCTTGTCGGCGACGGCGAGCACCTGCGACACCGGGCCGGCGGCCACCGTGCGGCCGCGCGAGATGATCGTGACCGAGTCGCAGATCTGCTGGATCTCGGCCAGGATGTGGCTGGAGATCAGCACGGTCATGCCCCGGTCGGCCTGGGCGCGCAGCAGGTCGCGCATCTCGCGGACGCCGGCCGGGTCGAGGCCGTTGTTGGGCTCGTCGAGAATGAGCAGCTCCGGGTCCTTGAGCAGCGCGGAGGCGACGGCGAGCCGCTGGCGCATGCCCAGGGAGTACGACCGGATCGGGTCCTCGGCACGGTCGGCGAGACCGACCTGGTCGAGCACGACCCCGATCCGCTGCTTCGGCACGCCGCCGGCCTTCGCCAGCAAGGACAGGGTTTTGTACCCCGTGAAGTTGCCGAAGAACGCCGGCGCCTCGACGATCGCGCCGACCCGGGGCGCGACCCGGGCCTGCTGGCGCGGGACGGGCTCGCCGAGGATGCGCATCTCCCCACCGTCGGCGCGCAGCAGCCCGAGCAGCGTCTTCAACGTCGTGGACTTGCCTGAGCCGTTGGGGCCGAGGAAGCCGTGGATCTGCCCGGGCTCGACGAGCATGTCGAGCCGGTCGATCGCGGCTCGCGGTTTGCCGAACACGCTCTGGTACGTCTTGACTAGTCCGGAGATTTCCAATGCCGGTGTCATCGCAGGGCACAATACGGGGTTTCGGCGGCGACCGTGGGGCCCGTCATCCATCGAGGGGCCGCTCATGGTTGGATTGGCACGTGTCAGATGACCTTGTGATCGCGGTGAAGAATGCGACGGTCACCCGCGACCGCAGCGACCTGATTCGGTCGGTGAGCTGGCAGGTCGAGGTCGACGAGCGCTGGGTGATCCTCGGGCCGAACGGCGCGGGCAAGACCACGCTGCTCAACCTCGCCGGCGCCCGGATGTATCCGACCCGCGGCTCGGTCAGCGTGCTGGGCGAGCGGCTCGGCCGCACGAACCTCGCCGAGCTCAAGACCCGGATCGGGTTCTCCTCCAACGGGCTGGCCCTGCCGCCGGAGGAGACCGCGCGCGACGTGGTGCTCACCGCCTCCTGGGCGGTCGTGGGACGCTACCGCGAGCGGTACGACGCGATGGACGAGACCCGCGCGATGGAACTGCTGGACCAGTTCGGCGTCGCTGCGCTGGCCGACCGGCTTTACGGCACCCTGTCGGAGGGCGAGCGCAAGCGGGTACAGATCGCCCGCGCCCTGATGACCGACCCGGAGCTGTTGCTGCTCGACGAGCCGACCGCCGGGCTGGACCTGGGCGCCCGGGAGGACCTGGTGCGGCGGCTGGCCGACCTGGCCGCCGACCCGGACGCGCCGGCGCTCGTCCTCGTCACGCACCACGTGGAGGAGATCCCGCCCGGCTTCACCCACGCGATGCTGATGCGCGACGGCGGTGTGGTGGCCCAGGGGCTACTCCGGGACACCATCACCGCCGACAACCTGTCCAAGACGTTCGGCATGCCCCTGCGGCTGTCGATTAACGACGACCGGTTCCACGCTGTCAGTTAGCCTGGCTCTTGCTTCGCTCGAGCGTCGGTGTGGGGTTCCCACCCCACACCCCCCATGCTCGTTTCGCTCGCACTTTTTGCGTGCGCTTCGCGCCGCTGCGTTCTGGTTGCGGTTGGCTGCGGGCGCCTTCGGTGCGGGCAAGGCCAGGCTCGTGGGTTGGTTAGCCTGGCTCTCGCTTCGCGCCCGTGCGTTCCGGTTGCGGTTCGCTCAGCGGGCCTTGAACGACGGCTTGCGCTTCTCCATGAACGCGGCCATGCCCTCCGCCTTGTCCTCCGTCGCGAACAGGGCCGCGAACAGCTGACTCTCCCAGGTCAGGCCGGAGGCGAGGTCCATGTCGAGGCCGCCGTCGACGGCGAGCTTCGCGGCGCGCAGCGCGAGCGCCGGGCCGTCGACGTAGGGCCGGACGAGGTCGAGCGCGGTCTCGTAGACCTGCTCCCGCGGTACGACGCGATCGACGAGGCCCATCGCGAGCGCCTCCAGGGCGGGCACGAACCGGCCCGACATGATCAGGTCCTTGGCGCGCGCCGGGCCGACGAGGCGGGCCAGCCGCTGGGTGCCGCCGGCGCCGGGGATGATGCCCAGCGTGATTTCGGGCTGGCCCAGCGTCGCGTCCTCGGCGGCGACGCGCCAGTCCGCGGTGAGGGCCAGCTCACAGCCGCCGCCCAGCGCGTAGCCGGTGACCGCCGCCACGACCGGCTTGGGGATCCGGGCGACGGCGTCGAACGCGCTGGTGAGCGCCCCGGCGCGGGCGGCCATCGCGGCGTAGCCCATGCCGGCCATCTCCTTGATGTCGGCGCCGGCCGCGAAGACCTTCTCCCCGCCGTACAGCACGACCGCGCGCACGTCGTCGCGCTCCGTCGCCTCCCGCGCGGCGTCTCGCAGCTCCTCCTGGACCTGGATGTTCAGCGCGTTCATCGGCGGGCGGTCGAGCCGGATCGTGCCGATGCCGCCGTCGACCTCCAGCCGGACGAGCCGGCTCCCCTCCGTTTTCACCGCGTCCACAGTGTCTCCTCAACGTCGTTGTCGTTGCCCGGAGCGTATTCGGCTGTACCGTCAGAGTTGCCATGGCCACCACTTACTACCGCGATGACGTGGTACACATCAGTTCGGGGGGTGTGCGCGTCCATGATTCGTGGTATCCGCTGGAGACCCTGACGTACATCTGGCACCAGCGCACCGGCCGCCTGCGCCACGGTATGTACATGATCGCCACCCGCGGCGGCACCGTGCTGCTCGTCTTGGGCCTGCTCGTGGCGGCCGGTATGGCGGCGCGGCGCATCGACTTCGGTGGCGAGCAGCGCACGATGTACATCGCCGGCGGCATCCTCGCCGTCATCGTCCTCGGCGGGATCGTCGCGTTCAGCCTCGAGGGCCTGCTCGACCTGCTCGACCGTGCCCACGACCACGGCAAGGGCGTGCACGAGATCTGGGTGCGCACGCACGACGGAGACTCGATGATCTACTCAACCACGGACTCCCCGAAATTCGGGCAGATCTATCGAGCGCTGCAGCGGGCGGTCGAGCAGTCGGCCTAGCCTCACGGTGGCCGTGACACCCGCCGGCGTAGTCCACTCCGCCTACACTGCGGGCATGTCTACGCCAGGGATCCGGCTCGGGGTCGACTTCGGCACCTCGAACACCGTCGCGGTGGTGCGATGGCCGGACGGGCGATCCCGGCCCCTGATCTTCGACGGCTCCCCGCTGCTGCCCTCGGCCGTCTACGCCGAGCCAGGCGGCGCGATCATCGTCGGCCGCGACGCCGTGCACAGCGCCCGGCTGGAGCCGGCCCGCTTCGAGCCCAACCCGAAGCGCCGTATCGACGACGGCGCGGTGCTGCTCGGCGACCGGGAGGTGCCGGTCAACGAGCTCATCGCCGCGGTGCTGCGCCGGGTGCGCGACGAGTGGGCCCGCACCGTCGGCGACGCCGTGCCGGACGTGACCGTGACGGTCCCGGCCTCGTGGGGCGCGACCCGCCGCCTGTCGATCGCCGACGCGGCCGCGGCGGCCGGGCTGGGCCGGGTCCGGCTGGTGCCCGAGCCGGTGGCCGCCGCCGCGTACTTCACCCAGGTCCTCGGCCACGACGTGCGGGTCGGCTCGGTCGTCGTGGTGTACGACTTCGGCGCCGGCACCTTCGACGCGAGCGTGGTCGCCCGCACCGCCGGCGGCTTCGAGGTGCTGGCCGTCGACGGCCGCGACGACATCGGCGGCGTCGACGTGGACAACGCCGTCGTCGAGCACATCGGCACGCTCTGTGAGCCGCAGGCGCCGCAGGAGTGGGCGCGACTGATGCGCCCGCAGACCGTCGAGGACCGCCGGCACCGCCGCCTGCTGTGGGACGACGCGCGGGTGGCGAAGGAGCGGCTGTCCCGCCAGCCGGCGTCCGACCTGACGATTCCGCTGCTCAACGTGGACGTACACCTGACACGGGAGGAGCTCGAGCGCCTCGCCCTGCCGATGCTCAAGCAGACGATCCGCGTGACCGAGGGCGTGATGCGCTGGGCGCAGCTGCCCGAGGACGCGGTGGCGGGCGTGTTCCTGGTCGGCGGCTCCAGCCGGATGCCGCTCGTGGCGACCCTGCTGCACCGGGAGCTGGGCCGGGCCCCGGTGGCCATCGAGCAGCCCGAGCTGGTCGTCGCCGAGGGCAGCATGCTGGCCGGCTCGACGGTGACCCAGGCCGGCGCCTCGCCGGCGCCCGGGCCGGCGACGGGCGGCCTGCCGCAGCTCCCGGGCCTCCCGTGGCAGCAGTCCGGCGCCCCGGTCGCGGGCCCGGTCTCGCCCGCCGCGGGCCCGGTCTCGTCCGCCGCGAGCCCCGTCTCGGCGCCCCCGGGCGAGGGCTTCTCGTTGCCGCCGGCCGGCGGGTTCGGTGCGCCGGTGTCGGCGCCGCCGTCGGGCGGGCCGCTGTGGCCCGATGGCCCGGTGCCGGCGCACCCGCCCGTCTCCAGCGTGCCCGTTTCCGCGCCGCCGCCCGGTGGCTACCAGGTCGCTCCGCCGCCCGGTGGCTACCAGGTCGCTCCGCCGCCCGGTGGCTACCAGGTCGTGCCGCCGCCCGGTGGCTACCAGACCACGCCGGTGTCCGTCCCTCCGGGTGGCGCTGTTTCCGCGCCGCCCGTTTCTTCGCCGCCGGTATCGGCGCCGCCAAACCGGCCGGCGAGCGCGGGGCGGGTGTTCGTCTCCGGCGGCGGGGTCCCGGAGGCGTCGACGCGCTACGACGAGTACGGCAACGCGTTCGGCGCCGGCCGCGCCCCGCTGTCCACCCCTCCGCCCGCCCCGCAGCGCTCGGCCCCCGCGCAGCCGGCCCGGCCGGCCTCGCCTCCGCAGTCCGCCCCGCCGCGCACGCCGGCGACGCCGTCCCGGCCCGCCGCACGGCCGCAGGCCGACGCCGCCGGGTACGACGACGCGCGCCCGCGCCGCGGGCCGGTCGCGCGGGCGCTGCTGGCCCTGTTCGTGCTGGTGCTGCTGGTGGTAACGCCGCTGGCGGCCGGGTACGTGTCGTACTACCTGACGACCGACCACTGGCCGCAGCCCGTCGCGGGCTGGTTCGGCTCGGACAACCCCTGAGCGTGTCCGGCATCACTTCGCCCGATGAACGTGAGTAGGATTCACACATGACGAAGATCGACGGGCATGGCGGAGACCTGGCGCTGGCGGCGCTGCGCGGGTTCGGGGTCGCCGAGATGTTCACCCTGTCTGGCGGCCACGTCTTCCCGCTGTACGACGCGGCGAAGAAGGCCGGCGTGCGCATCGTCGACGTGCGGCACGAGCAGTCCGCGGTGTTCGCCGCCGAGGCGGTCGCGAAGCTGCAGCGCCGCCCGGGGCTGGCCGTGCTGACCGCCGGGCCGGGCGTCACCAACGGCGTGTCCGGGCTCACCAGCGCGATGTTCAACGGCGCGCCGGTGGTCGTGCTCGGCGGACGGGCCCCGCAGTTCCGCTGGGGCTCGGGCAGCCTGCAGGAGATGGACCACCTGCCCATCGTGCGCGCGGTCACCAAGCACGCCGAGACGGTCTTCGCCACCGACGAGGTCTACGCGCGGATGCGGGCCGCGGCCCTCACCGCGCTCACCCCGCACCGGGGACCGGTCTTCGTGGACCTGCCGCTGGAGGTCGTCTTCTCCACCGCGGACGGGATCGAGGAGGAGGCGGCTCCGGCCGTACCGGCGCAGGAGCCGGACCCCGACGAGGTACACCGCGCCGTCAGCCTCCTGGCCGCGGCCCAGCGGCCGGTCATCGTCGCCGGCTCCGACGTCTGGGCCGGCGACGCCACCGCCGCGCTGCGCGAGGCCGCGGAGGCGCTGCGCGTCCCGGTGTTCGCCAATGGCATGGGGCGCGGCACGCTGCCGCCGGGTCACCCGCTCGCCTTCGCGCGGGCGCGCAAGCCCGCGTTCGGCGGCGCCGACGTCATCGCCGTCGTCGGCACGCCGCTGGACTTCAGGCTCGGCTTCGGCGAATTCGGCGGCGCGCAGGTGGTGCACGTCACCGACGCGGCCTCGCAGAAGGCCGGGCACGTCACGCCGGCCGCGGCGCCCACCGGCGACCTGCGGCTGATCCTGTCGGCCTTCGCGGCCTACGGCGGCCCGATCGCCGACCACGAGGAGTGGATCGCGACGCTGCGCGCCGCGGAGAGCGCGGCGAAGGCGCGGGAGACCGAGGCACTCGAGGCCGACACCGACCCGATCAAGCCCAGCCGGGTGTACGGCGAACTGCGCAAGGTGCTGGCCGAGGACGCGGTGACGATCGGCGACGGCGGCGACTTCGTCTCCTACGCCGGCAAGTACCTGGAGCCGGCCCGCCCCGGCACCTGGCTCGACCCGGGGCCGTACGGCTGCCTCGGCACCGGCATGGGCTACGCGATGGGCGCGCGGATCACCTACCCGGACCGGCAGATCTGCGTGCTTATGGGCGACGGCGCGGCCGGGTTCTCGCTGATGGACGTGGAGTCGCTGGTGCGCCAGCAGTTGCCGGTCGTCATCGTGGTCGGCAACAACGGCATCTGGGGGCTGGAGAAGCACCCGATGCGCCAGATCTACGGCTACGACGTGGCCGCCGACCTGCAGCCCGGGCTGCGCTACGACGACGTGGTGAAGGCGCTCGGGGGCGCGGGGGAGACCGTCGAGAAGCCGGGCGATCTGGCCGGGGCGCTGGGGCGCGCGTTCGCTTCGGGCGTGCCGTACCTGGTGAACGTGCTCACGGATCCGGAGGACGCGTACCCGCGCTCGTCGAACCTGGCCTGAGGCCCGGACTGGACCACCTTGTGGGTGGTGCTGCCGTGGGCGACCTTGTGGGTGGTGTCGTGCCAGTGGGTTGATCTTGCTCGTGGGTTGGTCGTGCCGGCTACTCCAGGCCGAGCAGGCTACTCCAGGCCGAGCAGGCGCGGGAGTTCGCCGATCGAGCCGATGACCTCCTGCGCGCCCGCGGCCTGCAGCGCCTGGCGGTCACCCGCGCCGGTCAGGACGCCGATGAGCAGGCCCGCGCCCGCGCGTTGGCCGGCGATGAGGTCCAGCGGCGTGTCGCCGACGACGAGCATGCGGCGCACGTCCTCGACCCCGAGCTTCAGCGCCGAGACGAGCATGAAGTCCGGGAACGGTCGGCCCCGCCCGGCGTCGGCGGGGGAGAGCACCAGGTCGACCTGGCCCCACCAGCCGAGCGCGTCGATGATCGCCTCCTGCGTGGCCCGGGCGAACCCGGTCGTCAGCGCGACCTTGATCCCGCTGGCGCGCAGCGTCTTGATCGCCTCGATGGCGCCCGGGATCGGCAGCACGGCGCCCTCGTCGACGAGCAGCCCGTACGCCTCCTCGAACGTCTCGTTGGCGGCCTGAGCGCGCCGCTCGTCGCCGTTCAGCAGGAGCCGGAACACCTCGATGCGGCTCTGTCCCATCGTCTTGCGCACGACGGCGAGCATGCGCTCGTGCTGCGGGGTGCCAGGCGCCACGCCCTCCCCGGCGAACGCCACCGTGAAGGCCTGCTCAACCAGGCCGTCATCACGCACCGTAGTGCCTGCCATGTCAATGCAGGCGAGTTGCCACGCGGTCATCTCGCGATGGGAGCACGGCGAAGAGGCCGGAGAGTGAACGGCACAAAACCGTCAGAAGGCACCCGTTCGGCGCGGCGCGCGCGGGCGGCCGCCGCGCACGTTTGCCGGCATGCCCGGACTGGGGATTGGCAGACCATGACCCGTTCCGCCGTTGTCATCAACCCGTCGAAGGTCCTGGACCTCGACGCGCGCCGCCGCGAGCTCCGCGACGCCCTGGCGGCGGCCGGCTGGCCCGAGCCGCTCTGGCTGGAGACGACGCTGGAGGACCCCGGGTCCGGCATGGCCGAGGAGGCCGCCGCGGCCGGCGCGGAGGTGGTACTCGTCTGCGGCGGCGACGGCACCGTCAGGGCGGTCGCCGACGTGCTGGCGGGCAGCGATGTGGCCGTCGCACTCATCCCGTCCGGCACCGGCAACCTGCTCGCCAACGACCTGGGTATCCCGTACGACGTGGCCGAGGCGGTCGCGGTCGCCGTCGGCGGCGGACGGCGGCGCATCGATGTCGGCGTGGTGGAGGGCGCGGGCGCGTTCACCGTGATGGCCGGCATGGGCTTCGACGCCGCGATGGTCGGCGAGACGCCCGACGAGGCAAAGCGCCGCTTCGGCTGGGCCGCGTACGCCGCGTCCGGGCTGCGCAACCTCACCCGCCGCCGCATGGCGGTGCGCATCCGGCTGGACGGCGGCCGCTGGATGCACCGCCGGGCTGGCAGCGTGCTCGTCGCCAACGTGGGCCGCCTGCGGGGTGGCATCCGGCTGCTGCCCGACGCCGAGCCCGGCGACGGCTACCTCGACATCGCGGTCCTCAGCCCGAGCCACCTGGCGGACTGGCTGCGGCTGGCCGGCGGGGTGCTGGTGTGGCGCAGCGGCGACACCCACGGCCTGGAGACCTTCCGCGCCCGCGCGGTCGAGGTCCTTGCCGCCCGCGAGGAGCCACGCGAAATCGACGGCGACGTCATCCCGCCCGATCGCCGCCTGGCCGCCCGCGTACGCCCGGGCGCGCTGATCGTGTGCGTCCCGCAGGTCTGACCGTTTCTTCGTCCCGTGCTCGCCCTCGCTCAGCGGCGCGGGTGCGTTATGCGCCCGGGTCGTCCTCGCGGCGTTTGAGGTCCTCCTCCCAGCGTCGCAACAGCTCAGCGTCGTTGCGGGACTGGGAGGTGTCGATGCCGCGCAGGAACTCCGGGTCGTCGTCCGGCGCGGGCGCCCGCCTGCGGCTTCGGCCGCCCGCGAGCACCCCCGCCCGCTGTTCGAGCGAGGCGGGGCGGCCGGCGAAGAACCACGCGATGGGGCCGGCGATCGGCAGGAACAGGATCGCCAGGAACCAAACGGGCCGGGGCAGCCCGCGGATGTCCTCGCGCTCCGAGGACAGACAGTCGATCAGCGCGATCAGCGTCGCGAGCAGCACGATCAAGAAGGGCAGTGCGCGTCCCATGGCGCCATCATGACTCAGGGAAGGGGGTCATGACATCAGCAACAGGGTGCCCATCACGCAGTACACCAGGATGAGCGCGACCAGCGACGGCAGCGTTCGCCCGATCGGGGTGGTGAGATCGCGGATGCGGCGGAGGGTGAGCCACACCGCGGCGGCCCAGCCGAGCGCGACGGCGGCCAGGGCCCACGCCGCGGGCATTGTCGGCTCCAGGTGTACCGCGGCCAGGCGCGCCAGCAGCAGCGCCATCACGGTGAACGAGACCAGGGTCCGGCGCCACGACAGGTAGGTGCGCTCGAGCTGGGCGCCCGAGGGCTGCTGCGGTGCGCTGTGGTGGTTGTCTTCGGGGAACTCGCGTTGCTCCGGACGGTCGCCCGAGGGCTGCTGCGGCGCGTCGTGGTGGTTGTCTTCGGGGAGCTCGCGTTGCTCCGGACGGTCGCCCGAGGGCTGCTGCGGCGCGTCGTGGTGGTCGTGTTCGGGGAGTTCAGGCTGCTTGCGGCGATCGTCCGGGGGCGGCTGCGGCTCGCTCACAGGAGCGTCGCCACGAGCAGCGCGGCTGCGCCCAGGGTGACCGCGAGCGCGAGGATGGCCGGGAACCGCGACCGGGGCAGCGCCTCACCCAGCCGCATCGCCCGCTCGCTGCGGGCCCAGTGATCGACCGCCCGCATCGCGACGAGGGCCCCGAGCGCGAGCAGTGGTACCGCGATCACGATCCGCAGCCGTTTCTCGGGCAGGAACTGCGCGATCGCGAGCCCGCCGCCGATCAGCGCCAGGGCGGTGCGCAGCCAGGCGAGGAAGGTGCGCTCGTTGGCCAGCGAGAAGCGATAGTCGGGGGTGCTGCCGACCGAGCGGACCTCGTCGGGATCGAACCAGAGCCGGACCACCGACCACATTGACATGAATTGTCGGCCCCCTCGGTGCAGTCGCCTGTCGCGCCGAACTCCCGCTTGCCGGACTACGCGCTCCCAAGGTACGTCTCGTGCCGACCGGCGCCGCCGTCATGATCGGTGCCGGGTCCCTTGCCGGCACCCGGTCTTCGGCGACCTCGCCGCGTCGGCCTTTGGCCGACCGTTTCGTGACGCCTTGCTTACGGGGCGTCGGCGCGGCGCCACACGTCGCGGATCGCGTCCGACACGCAGGCCTCGCGCGGGCGGCCGCAGGTGCACAAATGCTCGTCCGGAGCCTCGCGCCTGCGGTGTGTGACCTTTTCCCCAGGTTGCTGTGCGGCGGCGGCGGCAAGCCGCGAGCCCGGGCCCAAGATTACGGATTTTTCCGACATATCACCCACCTCTGGCATCAGAATGCGCCTAGGTGGTGACACTTTTCACCGCCACCCCGAATCTACCGCCCAGTAACATCTGGGAGGCAAACCTGTTACCACTCGCGACGAGCCGTAACGTGGGGTGCAAGTCGCCAGCGATGGCGCGGTGACTGTCAAGCAGGAGGACCTCGGACCACGATGAAGATCGTCGTACTCGTCAAGCAGGTGCCGGACTCCGGCGCGGAGCGCACCCTGCGCAATGACGACAACACCGTCGACCGCGCGTCGGCGAACAATGTGATCAACGAGATGGACGAGTACGCCATCGAGGAGGCCCTTCGCCTCCAGGAGGCGCACGGCGGCGAGGTCGTCGTCCTGACTGTCGGCCCGGACCGCGCGACGGAGTCGATCCGCAAGGCGCTGTCGATGGGCCCGGACTCGGCCGTGCACGTCGTCGACGACGCGCTGCACGGTTCGTGCGCCGTCGCCACGTCGAAGGTCCTCGCGGCCGCCATCGCCCAGCAGAACGCCGACCTGGTCATCTGCGGCGCCGAGTCGACCGACGGCCGGGTGCAGGTCATGCCGCACATGGTCGCCGAGCGGCTGGGCATCGCCGCGCTCACCGGCGCGCGGAAGCTGACCGTGGAGGGCTCGCAGCTGACCATCGAGCGGCAGACCGACGAGGGCTACGAGGTCGTCACCGCCGCCACCCCGGCGCTGGTCAGCGTCTGGGACACGATCAACGACCCGCGGTACCCGTCGTTCAAGGGGATCATGGCGGCCAAGAAGAAGCCGCTGCAGACGCTGTCGCTGGCCGACCTGGGCATCGCCGCCGGCGAGGTCGGGCTCGACGGCGCGACCAGCGCCGTGGCCGAGCACAACAAGCGCCCGCCGCGCCAGGCCGGCAACAAGATCGACGCGGGCGACGACGGTGGCGCGAAGCTCGTCGAGTACCTCGCCTCCGAGAAGTTCGTGTAAGGGGAGACGGAAACCATGGCTGAAGTTCTGGTCGTAGTCGAGGCCTCCTCGCAGGGCGGGGTCAAGAAGGTCACGCTCGAGATGCTCACCCTCGCCCGCACGCTGGGCGGGGACGTCGCCGCCGTCGTGCTCGGCGGGTCCTCGGACGAGCTGACCGCCAAGCTCGGCGAGTACGGCGCCACGAAGATCTACGCCGCCGCCGGCGCCGACCTCGACGAGTACCTGGTCGCCCCGAAGGCGACCGTCCTGGCCGGGCTGATCCAGCGGGTCTCGCCGGCCGCGGTCCTGCTCGCCTCCACGCAGGAGGGCAAGGAGATCGCCGCCCGCGTCGCCGTCAAGCTCGACAACGGCGTGCTCACCGACGTGGTCGCGCTGGAGCCGGACGGTACCGCCACGCAGGTGGTCTTCGCCGGCTCGACGATCGTCAAGTCCAAGGTCACCAAGGGCCTGCCGATCGTGACCGTGCGCCCGAACTCCCTCACGCCCGCCCCCGCGCCGGCCACCCCCGCCGTCGAGCCGGTCGAGGTCGCCGTGGCGGACAAGGACCGGCTCGCCAAGGTCGTGGAGCGCAAGGTCGAGGCGAAGGGCGCCCGCCCCGAGCTGGCCGAGGCGTCCATCGTCGTCTCCGGCGGCCGCGGCGTCGGCAGCGCGGACAACTTCAAGCTGGTCGAGGAGCTGGCCGACCTGCTCGGCGGCGCGGTCGGCGCGTCGCGCGCGGCGGTCGACTCCGGCTTCTACCCGCACCAGTTCCAGGTCGGTCAGACCGGTAAGACCGTGTCGCCGCAGCTGTACGTCGCGCTGGGCATCTCCGGCGCGATCCAGCACCGCGCCGGCATGCAGACGTCGAAGACCATCGTCGCCGTGAACAAGGATGCCGAGGCGCCGATCTTCGAACTGGCCGACTTCGGCGTGGTCGGCGACCTGTTCAAGGTCGTCCCGCAGGCCGCCGAGGAGATCCGCAAGCGTAAGTAGCTGTGAAAGAGGCGCCCGCCGGCTTGTCGGCGGGCGCCTTCGCGTTCACGGCAGTTTGCCGCGCAGCATGCTGCGCCCGGAGTGCGCGGCCTTCCCGTCGTGCGGTTCCGCGGAGATGTCGATGACGTCGTACCGAGCAAGATCCACCGTCGCCGGCACCGCGAGCGAAAGGTTCGGACCTTTGCCCAGCACCCCGAGCGCCTCCATGCGCCCGGCCGGACCGGTCCCGTCGAGTAGCCACGCCTCGTAAACGCCGTCCGCCTGAACGGGCATCCCCTCGGCGCGGACGATGAGCCGCCGTTCGCCGTCGATGGTGCGCACGCAGGCGTACCCGCTCGCCCCTCGCGGCGCCTCCGGCAGCGCGTCGAGCCGCGCCCGCGCGTCCTGCGGCCGGCAGTTGGCCGCGGCGTCGCCGCCGTAGCGCCCGCGAAGCAGGAGGGCGGTCGCCCCGGCGCCGGCCAGCGCCCCCATGATGGCGGCCAGCGCCGCGATCGCCACGACACCACCCCACCCGGGCCCCCGCCGCCTCACGTGCCGCGCCGCCCGGCCGGTCAGCACGACCCCACCGTCCTGCGCCGCCGTACCCTTCCGCATCAGCCCCTTCCGCGTGGCCCTGCCGCTGAGCGCCACTTCACCGCTCAGCGCCGCCCCATCCCAAGCCGCGTCCCATGCCGCGCGGTCGCGGCCGGTCCCATCCCATGTCGCGCGGTCTTGGTCAGTTTCATCCCATGTCGCGCGATCTCGACCAGTTTCATCCCATGTCGCGCGGTCTCGGTCGGCCCCATCCAGTGCCGCGCGGTCTCGGCCAGCCCCATCCCATGCCGCGGGGTTTCGGTCGCCGCCTTCCAATGGCGCGGGGTCTCGGCCGGCCCTATCCAGTGCCGCACGGTCTGGGTCGGCTTCGTCCGACGCCGCGCGGTCGCGGTTGGCGCCATCCGGTGCCGTTCGATTTCGGTCGGCGCTGTCCCATCGCGTTCCGTCTCGGTCCGTGCCGTTCCCGCGGTCGGTGCCGTTCCAGGGTGCTCGGTCTCGGCCGGCGCGATGCCGTGCCGTCCGGTTCTGCTCCGCCCCGCTCGTCGGTCCGGCCGGCGACGTGCCTGCTCCGTCCGCCTCCGCGCCGCCCGCCCCCACTTCGTCGCCTGGTATGTCGCCTGGTATACCGCTCGACGCCGTTTCACCCGGGAACGCTTCTCCCGGGGCCGTCGCCCACCGCCCCTCGCCGGGGGGTGTGTCGGCCTCGGGTGTCGTCCACCGCCCCTCGCCCGGAGGCGTGTCGGCCTCGGGTGTCGTCCACCGCCCCTTGCCCGGGGGTGTGTCGGCCTCGGGTGTCGTCCACCGCCCCTTGCCCGGGGGCGTGTCCGCCTCGGCCGTCGCAGGGCGTTTAGCCGGGTTGGTGTCTGCCCGGGGCGAGGCCAGCTCCGCGCGGACGCGTTGCCACACGCGCTCCGGCGGCGGCGGGAGCTCCCGCAGCCGCTGCGTCTGCCGGCCGAGCGCGGCGACGTCGCGCAGCGAGTCCACGTCCGCGCGGCACCGATCGCAGGTGTCCAGGTGGTCGTTCTCGCGACGGTCGAGGGCCTGCTCACCGAGTGCCAGAAGCACCAGCCGCTCGGGCTCCAGATGCTGCACCGTCCACCTCCCAGCGGCCGCGCAGCCGCGCCATCCCGTTCCGCAGATGGCTTTTCACGGTGCCGGGCGGGAGCCCGGTCAGGGCGGCGATCCGCGGGTGGGGCAGGTCGTCGTAGAACGCCAGCTCCAGTACGCGCCGCTGCTCGCCCGGAAGGCGGGCCAGCTCGTCGGCCAGCAAGAGGCGTTCGACGATGCGGTCGGGGGGCGCGTCGCCCGCGCGGTCGCCGCCGAGGCCGGCCAATCGGCGTATCGAGTCGGTGATGCGATCGTCCCGCGCGGAGGCGCGGGTCTGGTCGACGACCTTGCGCCACGCGATGCCGAGCAGCCAGCCGAGCAGCGAGACGCGCGTCGCGTCGAAGCCCTCGCGCCCGAGCCCAGCCGTCGCGAAGGTGGCCTGCGTGACGTCCTCGGCGTCCGCGGCACTGGCGACGCCCCGCAGCGCGAGATGGAACACCGCGGGCCCGAATCGCTCGTACGCCAGCCGCAGGGCACGCTCGTCCCCGGCTCGGAACAGCTCGACGAAGCTGTCCTCGCCGTGGTCGTCGCGCGGGTGCCCGGTGCTCATCGGCACCGCCCGCCCGGATGCCGCGGTCGCCACCATCGCACGGTTACGTCCTGAAGCTCTCGGAGTTTCACGGGTTGTTCCTGACCAAGCATTCGGCGCCCGGGGCCGCGCGGATGCGCCTCGTGGGGTTTCCCACACCTCGGTTCCACCTGGGGTGGGGCTCCTTACCACCCGCACGGCCCGGAGGCGCTCTTCGGATTGCGAGAATGATCGCCGCACGTTGAACCTTGTCACCCGCAGTGACCGCAGCCGTGCTCGACGCCCGATCTCAGGCCGACGGGCATCCGGGCCGCGACCTCGATTCTTCCGGATCGATGGGCTGCCCGCGTCCGCGCGGTGGGGCCGGTGCCCGTCACGGGCGGTGCTGCCCATTACGGGCACGGACGCGGTCGCCTCGCCGCCCACGCCCGGGTGGCGGGGCGATCACCGCGCTACCGGAGGGGAAGTAAGGAGCGCCTGGCCGTTAGGCTTGGCCCCGATGCCGTACCTCGACCACGCCGCCACCACGCCGATGCTCCCGGAGGCGCTTGACGCCTACGTCGCCACGGCGCGCGAAGTCGGCAACGCTTCTTCGCTGCATGCCCCCGGCCGCCAGGCACGCCGACGGGTGGAGGAATCGCGCGAGCGGGTCGCCGCCGCGCTGGTGGCCCGCCCGTCGGAGGTGATCTTCACGGGCGGCGGCACCGAGAGCGACAACCTCGCCGTCAAGGGCGTGTTCTGGTCCCGCCGCGGCGCCGACGCGCGCCGCAACCGGGTCGTGGCCAGCTCCGTCGAGCACCACGCCGTGCTCGACTCCGTCGCCTGGCTGGAGCAGCACGAGGGCGCGGACGTCACCTGGCTGCCTGTGGACGCGCACGGGCGGGTGCGCCCGGAGGCGCTCGCCGAGGCTCTGGCCGGCGACGACGTCGCGGTGGTCACGGCCATGTGGGCCAACAACGAGGTCGGCACCGTCCAGCCCGTCGCCGAGCTGGCAGCGCTCGCCGTGCGGGCGGGCGTGCCGCTCCATACGGACGCCGTCCAGGCCGTCGGTCAGCTGCCGGTCGACTTCGCCGCGAGCGGCGCGTCCGCGCTCACGGTCAGCGGCCACAAGCTCGGTGGCCCGATCGGCGCGGGCGCGCTGCTGCTGGGCCGCGAGGTCGACTGCACGCCGCTGGCCCACGGCGGCGGTCAGGAGCGCGACGTGCGCTCCGGCACCCTGGACGTGCCCGCCATTGTGGCGTTCGCCGTGGCCCTGGAGCTGTCGGTGAAGACGCAGCGCGAGTCGGCCGAGCGCATCGGACGCCTCCGCGACGCCCTGGTCGAACGCGTCTGCGCAGCCGTACCGGAGGCCATCCTCAACGGCGACCCCGCGGACCGCCTCCCGGGCAACGCCCACTTCTCGTTCCCCGGCTGCGAGGGCGACGCGCTGTTGCTGCTCCTCGACGCCCAGGACATCGCCTGCTCGACGGGTTCGGCCTGTTCGGCTGGGGTGGCGCAGCCGTCGCACGTGCTGCTGGCCATGGGTGCCGACGACGCCCGCGCCCGTTCGTCGCTGCGCTTCACGCTCGGCCACACCTCGACCATGGACGACGTGGACGCGCTCGTCGCCGCGCTGCCCGCCGCGGTCGAACGCGCCCACCGCGCCGCCACCAAGAGCCGCTGACCTACGCCGCGGCCGTGTCCGCGCGTGGCGGGCCCGGGTCAGGGCGCGTCCGTGTGCCGTGTCCGCGCGTGACGGGCCGCGTCCGTGTGTTGCGTCTCCCGCGTCCGCGCGTGGCGGGCCGGGGCAGGGCACGTCCGTGTGCCGTGTCCGCGCGTGACGGGCCGGGTCCGTGCGTCGCGTCCGCGCGTCCGCGTGTCGCGTCCCCGGGTCCGTGTGTCGCGTCTCCCGCGTCTCCCGCGTCTCCCGCGTCTCCCGCGTCTCCCGCGTCTCCCGCGTCTCCCGCGTCTTCGCGTCCCCGGGGGTCCGTGCGTCGCGTCTCCCGCGTCCGCGCGTCCGTGTGTCGCGGCGTAGGGCCCGCGCGTCCCGACCGGCCCTGAGTTCGTGTCCGGCTCTGTGTCCGTGCTGTCGGCCGCGTCCGCGCGTGGCTGGAGCGTGTTTTTCTCGCCGGCCCGCGGGGCCGTGGACGGGCGGGAGGATGAAGGAAGGCGAGCTACCAGTGAGGAACGCCAAACGTGGTCGGCCGTCGGGGCGAAGCCGTTTGGGTGAATTAGCGCCAAGCGCGGCGAGTATTTCCTGGTAGCACGGCTGATGATTTGGTTACGGCAATTCTCTGGCGTCTTTCGGGACCCTTAGGTCTTCGCGTGCCTCTATGTTTGCGCCGTGCCACTCGAAGCCCGTTCCATGGATGACGATACCGACATCATTGCTGTTGGCGATGTCTCGTCACCCGTTTTCGTCGATGCATCCGGCCGCAGGGGAAAACGAATCCGCGTCGCGTTCGGCGTGCTTGGGGCGGCGACGCTCGTTTATGGAGCACTCGTCGCCACCAGCCTTGCCGGTGGGCCGTTGAAGCCGCAACAGTTGCTGCCTTTTCCGGATCTCGTCAATAACCTGCCCGTGCTCGACCCGCAGCCGCCCGTGCCCCAGCCGGGGGCGAAGAACACGCCGGTGGCGAACAGGCCGCTGAACTCCACCGCGAAGAAGATCGTCAAAGGCCAGCCGGTGCCGAGCGCGTCCTTGCCGCCGGGCGCCGCCGGGGTGCTGGGTACGCCCGAGGCGATCGCGACGACGGCGCCCTCCGCCGACGCGACGAGCGCCGCGCCCGAGCCGCAGCCGTCGGCCGACCCGACGCGGACCCCGCGGCCGTCGGTCCAGCCGTCCGCGTCGGTCTCGCCGACGACCCCGCAGACCGGCCAGACCGAGGGGACCTCGGGCACGCCGTCGCGCTCGGCGGGCACTGTGCCGGTCGGTGAGACGGCGACCGCGCGGCCGGGCGCGTCGAGGATGGCGGGGGGCGCCAACGGTACCGATGCGGAAACCGGCGGATCCGGCCCCGTTCCAAGCAGGACCGTGAGCGTGGGCCAGGCGTGACCGGCCGGAGGAAGAGCCGGAAGAAGCGGTTCTCGTTCGCCCGCCTCATCTTCGGCGCCGTCCTGCTGGGCATGCTCGTGGGCGTGCTGTTCGTCGAGGCCTACGTGAACGCCGAGTTCCGCCCCGACCACAGCGGAAACGCCGGACGCCATACACAAGTGCCGCAGTCGGTCGTCGACGGCGGGCCGATCATCGACACGCGCAACGGGGAGGTGCACTCCTACAGCCTGCCTCATAAGACCATCGCGCTCACCTTCGATGACGGGCCCGACCCGGTGTGGACGCCGCGCATCGAGGAAGTCCTGCGGCGGCACAACGTCAACGCGACGTTCTTCGTCGTCGGTACCCAGGTGACCCGGCACGCCGACATCGTCGCCGAGCTCGCGCGCGGAGGCGACGAGATCGGCATTCACAGCTTCACGCACCCGCGCCTGGACAAGCTGTCGCAGTGGCAGCGCGACCTGGAGTACTCGCAGACTCAGCTCGCCGTCGTACGCGCGACCGGGCGCAAGTCCGCTCTGCTGCGGCTGCCGTACTCGTCCAGCGCCAACGCCATCGACGACGACAACTGGCCGCTGATCCAGGAGGCCGGGCGGCTCGGATACCTGTCGATCATGACGGACACCGACAGCCGGGACTGGAGTCGGCCCGGCGTGGACGCGATCATGCGCGGCGCGACGCCGGAGGGCGACAGCGGCTCCATCGTGCTCATGCACGACGCGGGCGGCGACCGCGCGGAGACCGTCGCGGCGCTGGACCGGTTCATCCCGATGATGCAGCGGCGCGGGTACACCTTCACGACCGTCTCCGACGGCCTGGCGAAGGCGCTCGCGGGTCGCGACATCGCCGTCGACACCCCGGCCACCGCCACCGACAAGCGCCGCGCCCTCGCGCTCGTGACCGCCGTCTCCGTCGCCGACGGGATCATGGAGCTGCTACGGGTGCTGTTCCTGATCGTTGGGGTCCTGACGATCGGGCGCACGGCCGCGCTGTTCCTCCTCGCCGGCCGCCACGCGCGGAAGCGGCGGGCGAAGACGTGGGAATGGGGGCCGCCGGTCGAGGAGCCGGTGTCGGTCGTGGTGCCCTCCTACAACGAGAAGGAGGGCATCGAGGCCGCGGTGCGCTCCCTCGCGAACGGCGACCATCCGGGCGGGATCGAGGTCGTGGTCGTCGACGACGGCTCCACCGACGGCACCGCCGCGCTCGTGGAGGCGCTGCGGCTGCCGAACGTGCGCGTCGTGCGCATCCCCAACGGCGGCAAGGCCAACGCCCTCAACGTCGGCGTCGCCCTGGCGAAGCACGACCTGATCGTCATGGTCGACGGCGACACCGTGTTCGAGCCCGATTCGCTACGCCACCTCGTCCAGCCGTTCGCCGACCCCTCCGTCGGCGCGGTCGCGGGCAACGTCAAGGTCGGCAACCGCAAGTCGATCGTCGCGCGTTGGCAGCACATCGAGTACGTCATCGGGTTCAACCTGGACCGCCGGCTGTACGACCTGCTGCGCGTCATGCCGACGATCCCGGGCGCGATCGGTGCGTTCCGCCGTCAGGCGCTGCTCGACATCGGCGGGATCAGCCACGACACCCTGGCCGAGGACACCGACGCGACGATGGCGCTGTGCCGGACCGGCTGGCGGGTGGTCTACGAGGAGCGCGCCCGCGCGTGGACGGAGGCGCCGAGCACCCTGCGGCAGTTGTGGCTGCAACGGTACCGCTGGAGCTACGGCACGATGCAGGCGATGTGGAAGCACCGTCGGTCGCTGATCGACAGCGGCCCGTCGGGCCGGTTCGGCCGCGTCGGGCTGCCCTTCATCGCCTTCTTCGGCATCGGTCTGCCGCTGTTCGCTCCGCTGATCGACGTCCTGTTCGTGTACGGCCTGTTCTTCTCGAGCTGGAAGATCACCACGGTCGCGTGGCTGGCGATGCTGGGCATGCAGTTGCTGACCGCGATCGTCGCGTTCCGGCTGGACAGGGAGCCGCTGCGGCCGTTGTGGGTGCTGCCGCTGCAGCAGTTCGTGTACCGGCAGCTGATGTACCTCGTGCTCATCCAGTCGATGGGAACGGCCCTGACCGGGGCGCGGCTGCGCTGGCACAAGCTGCACCGGGCAGGCTCCGCCGGAGCGAACGCGCCGGTCGCGCAGTCGACGGCCCCCGCGCCCGGCGATGCGTTCGCGTCGAACGGTGCCGCCGAGTCAGAGGGGGATCATGGCCTCGCGCCGGATCGCGCGTCGGCGTCCGAGCCGCGCGGCGTCCGCGCGCCGGATCGCGCCTCCGTGCTCGGGCCGCGCGAGGTCCGTGCGTCGTACAGCCATGTCGCACCGGTGCCGGACGGGGAAAACGCGCCCGTGGGCGCGGCCGACACGGTCGGCGCGGACGCGCACGGGAGCGACGGCGCCGAGGCTTACGGGTGTGACGGCGCGCGGTCGCGAGGTGGGCAACCGCGCGGGGTGGCGCGGGTGCCGCACGCGTCCGCGCCCGAGCACCACGTCTCCGAGCACACCGCGGCGCTGTACTCCGTGTCGCACTCGACCCTGACGCGATCGAGCGCCACCGACTCCGACGAGGAGGGCTCCTGAATGCGCCGCTGGTCCCTGCGCCGTCACATCGGCGTCTCGGCGTTCGTCGTGATGTCGCTCGCGCTCGGGTCGCTCGCCACGCGCGCGCCCGGACGCGGCGAGGCCGGGTCCGACGGGCCGGCCGGAAACACCGCGGCAGCCGCCTCGCCGGCGCCGGGACAGGCGCCCGGGAGCGCGGCCGCGAGCGTTGCTGCGGCGCGGAGCCCGGACGGCCGGCGCGCCGCGCGGGTGGGGCCGGTTCAGACGATCCGTGGTGACCTGTCCGATCCGCAGAAGAAGGACATCGCGATGCGCGTCGTGTCCAGCGCGGAGAACTCCACGCTGGACTGGACCGCGCAGTACGGCTACATCGAGGACATTCACGATGGCCGCGGGTACACGGGCGGGATCGTCGGTTTCTGCAGCGGTACCGGGGACATGCGTGCCGTCGTCGAGCGGTACACGGCCGCGGTGCCGGGCAACCGCCTGGCGGCCTACCTGCCCGCGCTCAAGCGGGTCAACGGCAGCGCCTCGCACGCCGGCCTGGACCCGAACTTCACTGCCGACTGGCGCGCGGCCGCGGCCGACCCCGCGTTCCGTGCCGCACAGGACGCCGAGCGCGACCGCCTGTACTTCAACCCGGCGCTGAGCCGCGCCAAACAGGACGGGCTGCGCGTCCTGGGCCAGTTCGCGTACTACGACGCGATCGTCATGCACGGCGCGAACGGCCTGGCGAAGCTGCGCCGCACCGCGTCCGTGCACGTTCCGCCGCCGGCGAGGGGCGGCGACGAGGCGGCGTACCTGGAGGCGTTCCTGGATGCCCGGGTGCGGTTGATGGCGTCCGAACGCGGCCACGACGACGAAAGCCGCATCAACGACGCCCAGCGGGTCTTCCTGGCGGCGCGCAACTTCGACCTCGACCCGCCGCTGCACTGGCGCGTCTACGGCGACTCGTACGAGATCGCCCCCTGACCGCACCCGCGCGCCGGCGAAACGACGGGCCGCAGTCCAAGCACGCGGAGGCGAGGCCGCCCCGAGGCGCTCCAGGCGTCCGCGCGGAAGCGGTGGCCGGCGACGCGCGGGCCCCGACGGCCGCGCGGAGGCCGCGGGCGGGTGTCGCGGCCGGAGGCCGCGGGTTCTTGGCACCGCGGACGCGGCAGGGAGGGCCGCCAGGCCCGACCGGTGTCTCACGGGAGGAACGGCCGTCAGTCGCACGGACCGGAGCCATGAATCCCGAATTCTCGGCATGGGGTGGCGTCGCGGGTTGCGGCACGCGCGGAGGCATGGCGCGGCACGCCGGTAGGCTGGTGGCGTGAGAGTGCTAGCGGCGATGTCCGGCGGGGTCGACTCGGCGGTCGCGGCCGCCCGGGCGGTGGAGGCCGGGCATGACGTGACCGGTGTGCACCTCGCGCTGGCGCGCAACCCGCAGACGTATCGCACGGGCGCGCGCGGATGCTGCACGCTCGAGGACGCGCGCGACGCGCGACGGGCCGCGGACGTGATCGGGATCCCGTTCTACGTCTGGGACATGGCCGAGCAGTTCCACGAGGACGTGGTCGACGAGTTCGTGGCCGAGTACGCGGCCGGGCGCACGCCGAATCCGTGCCTGCGGTGCAACGAGAAGATCAAGTTCGCGGCGGTGCTGGATCGCGCGGTCGCGCTCGGATTCGATGCGGTCGTCACCGGGCACCACGCGCGGCTCGGGGCGGACGGGCTGCTGCGGCGCAGCGTCGACCAGGCGAAGGACCAGTCCTACGTGCTGGCGGTGCTGACCCGCGCGCAGCTGGACAGGGCCGTGTTCCCGCTCGGGGACTCCACGAAGGCCGAGGTGCGCGCGGAGGCGGCGGCGCGGGGGCTGGCCGTCGCCGACAAGCCCGACAGCCACGACATCTGCTTCATCGCCGACGGCGACACGAAGCGGTTCCTCGCCGAGCGGCTCGGGCAGGCGCCCGGAGACATCGTCGACGCGACGACCGGGGCGGTGATCGGGCGGCACGAGGGTGCTTACGCGTACACGGTCGGCCAGCGCCGCGGGCTCGACCTGCGGGTGTCCGCGCCCGACCGCCGCCCGCGCTACGTGCTGTCGATCACGCCGGTGACCAACACCGTCACGGTCGGACCCGCGTCCGCGCTGGACGTGTCGACCGTGGTGGGGCAGCGGCCGGTCTGGACGGTGCCCACGGAGCGCGAGGTCGCCTGCCAGGTACAGATGCGGGCGCACGGCGACACGGTTCCCGCGTCCGTGCGGCTGGAGGAGGGGCGCCTCGTCGCCTCGCTCGGACGCCCGGCGCGCGGGATCGCGACCGGGCAGGCGATCGTGTGCTACGAGCCCTCGCCGGACGGCGACATCGTGCTCGGCTCGGCCACGATCTCGCAGACCTCGTGATTTCGGAGCAGACGTGACGTCCTTCCCCTGGCCGGTCGGGTCCGCCACCGGCATCGGCTCGATGCCCGGCAGCGACATCGCCGAGGCGCAGCGCATCGTCCTGGGCGAGCTGCCCGACCTGCCCCACCTGCCGGAGCTGCCCGCGCGCGGCCCGGGTGCGGACATGATCGGGCGCGGGGGCGCGTTCCTGGTCGAGCTGCCGATCGAGCTGTACGCCGCGCGGTGGCGCATGGCCGCCCGGCCCGGACACGACCTTCGCGTCGCGCGCGACCTGCTCGAACGCGACCTGGACACGATGACGGAGCAGGCCGCCGAGTTCGCCGGCGTGTTCAAGGTGCAGGTACCCGGGCCGTGGACGCTTGCCGCCTCACTTGCGCTGCCGATCGGCGGCCAGGTGCTGCGCGACCCGGGCGCCTGCCGGGACCTGGTGGAGTCGCTCATCGACGGCGTCCGCGCGCACGTCGCGGAGGTGCGTGCGCGGCTGCCGCACGCGACCGTGCTGCTGCAGCTCGACGAGCCGTCGCTGCCGGCGGTGCTCGCGGGGCGGGTGCCGACCGAGAGCGGGTTCGGCACGCTGCGGGCCGTGGACCCGGCCGTCGCCCGGACGGCGCTGTCGGGGGTCATCGCCGCGGCCGGCGTGCAGGTCGTGGTCCATTGCTGCGCCCCCTCGGCACCGCTGCAGCTGCTCCGCGAGGCCGGCGCCCTCGGCGTGGCCCTGGACCTGTCGCTGGTGCGCGACCTCGACGGGCTGGGTGAGCACCTGGACGCCGGCATGGGGCTGTTCGCCGGGGTGGCCGGGCGCTCGTCGGCGGACCTGGCCGGGCAGGTCCGCGACCTGTGGCGCAAGCTGGGCTTCCCGCTCAAGACGATGGCCGCGCAGGTGGTCGTCACGCCGCCGTGCGGGCTACCGGCCGACGCCGGGGCGCGCTCGACGCTGACCGCAGTCCGCGAGGCCGGCCGCCGGCTGACCGACGACGCCGAGTAGCGGGTTTTCTGTCGTACCCCCACGGTAAGTTCACTGCCATGACCGAAGCACAGGCCGAACCGACGATCGAGGCGCGTGAGCGGCACGCGGAGCTGTCCCGTGAGCTGGACGAGCACCAGTACCGCTACTACGTGCTGCAGTCGCCGGCGGTCGACGACTCGGTCTACGACGGGCTCATGCGCGAGCTGGAGGCGATCGAGGCGCAGTTCCCGTCGCTGGTCACGCCCGATTCCCCGAGCCAGCGGGTCGGCGGCACGTTCTCGACCGACTTCGCCTCCGTCACGCACCGGGAGCGGATGCTCAGCCTCGACAACGCGCTCAACGAGGCCGCGCTCGACGCCTGGGTCGAGCGGGTGGAGCGGGACGCCGGGAGCAAGCCGCGCTACCTGTGCGAGCTCAAGATCGACGGGCTGGCGCTCAACCTGACCTATGAGAAGGGGCGGCTCACCAGGGCAGCGACCCGCGGCGACGGGCGCACCGGCGAGGACATCACGTTCAACGCCCGCACCATCCGCGAGATCCCCGAGCTGCTCGCCGGCGACGAGGTGCCCGACCTGCTCGAGGTGCGCGGCGAGGTGTTCTTCACCCTGGAGGGGTTCCAGGAGGTCAACGCCGCACAGGTGGCGGCGGGGGAGCAGCCGTTCGCCAACCCGCGCAACGCGGCCAGCGGCAGCCTGCGGCAGAAGGACCCGCACATCACCGCCTCCCGGCCGATGCGCATGCTGGTGCACGGGTTCGGCGCCCGGGAGGGGTTCAACCCGGCCAGCCAGTCCGAGGCCTACGAGATGATGCGGGCCTGGGGGCTGCCGACGTCGAAGCGGTGGGGAGTCCATGACGACCTGGCCGGCGTCAAGGCATACATCGAGGAGTATGGCGAGCGGCGCCACAAGCTCGAGCACGAGATCGACGGCGTGGTCGTGAAGATCGACCAGATGTCGATCCAGCGCCGGCTCGGCTCGACCAGCAAGGCGCCACGGTGGGCGATCGCGTTCAAATACCCGCCCGAAGAGGCGATGACCAAGCTGATCGACGTGCAGGTCAACGTGGGGCGGACCGGTCGCGTCACGCCGTTCGCCGTGATGGAGCCGGTGTTTGTCGGCGGCGTCACCGTCCGGCAGGCGACCCTGCACAACGCCCAGGAGGTCGTGCGCAAGGGCGTGCTCATCGGCGACACCGTCGTGATCCGCCGCGCCGGCGAGGTGATCCCGGAGGTGCTCGGCCCGGTCGCCGACCGGCGCGACGGCACCGAGCGCGCGTTCGTCATGCCGACCGAGTGCCCCTCCTGCGGCACGACGCTCGCCCCCGAGAAGGAGAGCGACGTCGACATCCGCTGCCCCAACGCGCAGCACTGCCCGGCCCAGCTGCGCGAGCGGCTGTTCGGCCTGGCCGGCCGGGGTGCGCTGGACATCGAGGCGCTCGGGATGGAGGCCGCCACGGCGCTGCTCGAGTCGGTGATCCGGAACGAGAGCGAGCTGTTCGACGTCGACGCCGAGCGCCTCGCGCGCTCGCCGTTCTTCGTCAACAAGAACGGGGCCCTGGGCTCCAACGCGCTCAGCCTGCTGGCCAACCTGGAGGAGGTCAAGAAGCGCCCGCTGTGGCGGGTCCTCGTCGCCCTCTCCATCCGCCACGTGGGCCCGACCGCCGCGCAGGCCCTGGCCAACTCGCTCGGCTCGATGGACGCGATCGCCAACGCCACCACGGAGGAACTCGTCGCCGTCGAGGGCGTCGGCCCGACCATCGCGCGCGCCGTGCACGACTGGTTCGCCGTCGACTGGCACCGCGACTGGGTGGCCCGCTGGGGCGCGGCCGGCGTGCGCATGGAGGAGGAGCGCGTCGACACCGGGCCGCGCCCGCTGGAGGGCATCACGGTCGTGGTGACGGGATCCCTGGAGCGGTTCTCCCGGGACCAGGCCACCGAGGCCGTCACCTCGCGCGGCGGCAAGGTCTCCGGTTCGGTGTCGAAGAAGACCCACTTCGTGGTCGTCGGGGAGTCCCCGGGCTCCAAGGCCGAGAAGGCCGGGTCCCTGAAGGTTCCGATCCTCGACGAGGCCGGCTTCGAGATCCTGCTCAGCAACGGTCCCGATGCGGCTCGCTCGGCTGCGCAGGCCGTGGAGGCGTCCGAGGGGGAGGGCGAGGAGGCGTCCGCGGGGGAGTAGGCGCGAGTGCGCGGTTCGTGGGTGGTTTGGTCGGCGTGGGCGGCCGGCTCGCGTGGTGACGCCGCTTCGGTGGCGGCGGTGTGTGGCCTGGTTCCGCCGCGTCCCGGCAAGGCTTGCGGACTCACGGCGCTCATGCGCTGACCAAGAGCGTCTGTCAACAACGCTGGGACGCCCACGACCGAAAGCCGCGTGACACTCCAACCCGGTAAACGTTCTTGATCAGCGCACCTCGCTCGCGTCCGGCGGCACCGCAGGGGTCTTTCCGCGCGAACGGCGCAGGGCGTAGACCAGGGCCGTGGCACCGATCAGGGCCTCGGCCAACCAGATCGCGACGTTGACCGGGCGGTAGGGGTATTCGGTGAAGTCGATGTTCGGGCTCAGCCCGGCAAAGTACAAGGCGGGCTCCACGATCAGGCCGACCCCCAGTAGTACCGGGCCCAGGCGGTCGCGCCGGGCCACCCACCGGTAGCCGAGATAGCCGGCCACGGCCCCGGTCACCAGGCCGATCAGCAGCCAAGGGCGGGCGCCGAACAGCAGCAGGCGCAGCCAGTACTCGTACG
This sequence comes from Dactylosporangium sp. NPDC000555, assembly GCF_040300025.1. Taxonomy (NCBI): domain Bacteria; kingdom Bacillati; phylum Actinomycetota; class Actinomycetes; order Micromonosporales; family Micromonosporaceae; genus Dactylosporangium; species Dactylosporangium sp. NPDC000555. The sequence goes on from NZ_JBEPDB010000016.1 coordinate 57,708, forward strand.
CGACGCGCAGTGCGGCCGACTCCGGCGTTGACGGCGGCAGGCCCCACTTGCTTCGGGCGTCGATGCCGACCGCGAAGATGTTGTAGAAGCCGCACACCGTCACGGCTGCCGCAGCGGCGCCGGTAAGGGCGGCCGACCAAGCCTTGCGGGCTGTCCACGCGCTGGCCAGGAAGCCGATCACCAGGTACGGGGCGGCGAGGTTGCCAATCCAGAACGTACCTGGGTCCTCGGGGGCGGGGATCCGACCGGTCAGCCAGCCGTACGCGAACGCGAGGACGAGGGCGATCGTGATCTTCACGATCGCCGACCATACAGTCGCGCATACGTCCGGGTACGGTGCCGTGGGGTCGCGGCACGCCGACCCGTCTCCCGGCGTGGCCCGGCTGCGGTCTGCATGACTGCGGTCGCGGTGTCGACCGTGAAGGCGAATGAACGGCGGCGCGCAGCCGCCAGGCCTGGCACGGCCCGATGCGGCCCCGCCCGGCTCGGCCACGGCCGCCGTCCGGGCACGACCTGAGTCTTCGAGTCGCCCACCGGCGCACGTCCGGGCGCCTCCGTGGCGACATCCGGGCCGCTCAGACCGAAAATCACCCCCCGTGGTCGAGCCGGCAACCCCGCGAAGCGCGCATTCCGCAACCACCGCACGGCATCGGAGAGTAATCGCTTCAGCATGACCACGTAACTGTATTGCCGTCGTCATCGCGGTCAATGTGTGACCATTACGCTAAGTTCGCAATCGGTTACACGGCAACGATATTCAAGCTGATCTGTCCACTGTGGCATCGCCCGGTCGGTTGAATAGCGGGACGTTTCTGCATCGATTCGGGATCCTTTCCTGATTTCTCCATGGCGGAGGGTGCAGGCTCGCTAGGCGTCCGAACGATGTCGTACGGCCCGCCAGGCGAGCCGGCCAAGCAGAGAGCGGGGACCGGATGGAGCAGAGCGCGTTGCGCAACACCGCGCCGCCTCGGCATCGACATCGGTTCTTCGCGTACGTCGCGATCGTCATCGGGCTCGCCGCCGTCATGCTCGTGCTGAGCGTGGCGCGGGAGGGGCTGCCCGGGCACGCGGACCCGGCGTTCTGGGTGTTCGCTGGGCTGGCCGTGGTCGCCGACACGCCGCCGTTCGTCCAGGGCGGGCGGGACGAGTCGAAGCCGACGTTCCCGTCGGTGTGCTTCACGTTCGCGATCTTGATCGCGTACGGGTGCGCGCCCGCGGTGGTGGTGCAGCTGGCGGCGGTGGTCGTCGTGGCGGTGTGGCAGAAGCACGCGTTCTGGCGCGCGGCGTTCAACGCGTCGCAGTACATGCTGTCGTTCCTCGCGGCCGGGCTGCTGCTGCCGGGCGGGCCGCGCGGGGGCGCGCACGAACTGCTCGGCGGGGCGGCGGTGCTGTGGGTGCTGGCCGGCGCGGTCGCCTGGTTCGTGGTCAGCAACCTGCTCGTGTCGACCGCGGTGTGGCTGCGCTTCGGCGGCGGCTGGCGGGCGGGGATGTGGCGGGGCGTCGTCGCCGACGCGCTGCCGACCGGTGCGCTGCTGCTGTCCGCGCCCGGGCTGGTCGCAGCCGCGCACGTCGGCGTGTGGCTGGTGCCGCTGGCGCTGGTGTCGCTGTTCGCGGTACGACGGATGACCACGCTCGCCGCCCAGCGCGTCCGGGCCGGGCACCTCGACCCGCTGACCGGGCTGGCCAACCGCAAGGCGCTCGAGCACGCGGTCGCGGGCGCGCTGCACGAGCACGCCGAGCGCGCCGAGGGCGGCGCGGACGAGCGGCGCCTGGCCCTGCTGCTGCTCGACCTGGACGCCTTCAAGCAGGTCAACGACGCGCTCGGGCACCGGGTCGGGGACCGGCTGCTGGTCGAGGTCGGCGAGCGGCTCACCGCGGCCGCGGCCGCAACCGGGGCCGACATCCTCGTCGGGCGGCTCGGCGGGGACGAGTTCGCCGTGGTGGTACCGCATCTGCGCGACACCGCCGACGCGCGCCGGTGCGCGGTGGAGATCATGTCGGCGCTGGCCGAGCCGGTGCCGCTGGACGGGCTGCCGATCGAGGTCTGCGCGTCGGTGGGCGTCGCGGTGTATCCGGAGCACGGCAGCGACTTCGCGGAGCTGATGCGGCACGCCGACGTCGCGATGTACGACGCGAAGGGCCGCGGCGACAACCTGGCCGTGTACGCGCCCGAGTCCGACCACAACTCGCCGGAGCGGCTGAGCCTGCTCGCGGACCTGCGCCGAGCGTTGGAGTCCGGGCCGGACAGCGGCATCGAGCTGTACTACCAGCCCCAGGTGGAGCTCGCGACCGGGGCCGTCGTAGGCGTCGAGGCGCTGCTGCGGTGGCGGCACCCGGACCGCGGGCCGATCGACCCGGAGGAGCTCATCCGGGCCGCCGAGCACAGCTCCGTCATGCGCCTGCTCACGCTGCGCATCGTCGACGAGGTCATCGGCCAGCTCGCCGCGTGGCGCAGCACGACACCGGCGGCCGAGGACGTGCGCGTCGCCGTGAACGTGAGCGTGCGGGACCTGCACACCGGGGAGATCGCCGACCGGATCACGGCCCGGCTGCACCAGATGTCGGTCGACCCGTCGCGGCTGCAGCTCGAGATCACCGAGAGCGCGCTGATGGCCGACCCGCGCCGGGTGCTCGCGACGCTCGCGTGCCTGAAGAAACTGGGCGTGGCGATCGCGCTGGACGACTTCGGCACCGGGTACTCCTCGATGCTGCACCTGCGCCGCCTGCCGCTCGCCGAGGTGAAGATCGATCGCTCGTTCGTGCTCGGCGCGGCGACCGACCCGGACGACGCGGCGATCGTGCGCTCGATGATCGACTTGGCGCGGGCGCTCGGGTTGCGCGTCGTCGCGGAGGGTGTCGAGGACGAGCGCACCTGGCGGATGCTCGTCGAGGCCGGCTGCGATCTGGCGCAGGGCTGGTACTTCGCCCGCCCCATGCCCCCGACCCAGCTGCTCGACTGGCTGTCGAAACGGAACCGGTCCACCGTCGCGCACAGCGGGTGACACCCACGAAATAGACTCGTCGGGTCGACGCCGGCATGTCACGCTGCGTCGAAGCCGACGACCTGAAGGAGAAGCGCGCCGATGGCCACGATTTCCCGCGAGGAGGTGGCGCATCTCGCGCGCCTCGCGCGGCTTGCCGTCACCGATGAGGAACTCGGCACCTTCGCCGGGCAGCTCGACGTGATCCTGCAGGCCGTTGCCCAGGTGGGCGAGATCGCAGCGGCCGACGTGCCGCCGACCTCCCACTCCGTGCCGCTGACCAATGTGTACCGCGACGACGTCGTCGTGCCCGGCCTGGTGCGCGAGGACGCGCTGGCCGGCGCGCCCGACGCCGAGGAGAACCGCTTCCGCGTCCCGCGGATCCTGGACGAGGAGGCCTGAGTTCATGTCCGAACTGACCGACCTGACGAAGCTCTCCGCGTCCGAGCTGGGCCGGCGGCTGGCCGCCCGAGAGGTGTCGGCGATCGAGGTCGCCACCGCGCACCTGGACCGCATCGAGGCCGTGGAGGGCAAGGTCCACGCTTTCCTGTACGTCGACCGCGAGGGCGCGCTGGAGGCCGCCCGCGCCTCCGACGACCGGATCGCCCGGGGCGAGGCCGCGGGTCCGCTGGACGGGGTGCCGATCGGCGTCAAGGACGTCATCACCACCCGCGGTGTGCCCACGACCGCGGGCTCGAAGATCCTCGAGGGCTGGCGCCCGCCGTACGACGCCACGATCATGACCCGCCTGCGCGAGGCCGGGCTCGTCATGGTCGGCAAGACCAACATGGACGAGTTCGCGATGGGCTCGTCGACGGAGTACTCCGCCTTCGGCCCGACGTACAACCCCTGGGACACCACCCGGATCCCCGGCGGCTCCGGCGGCGGCTCGGCGGCCGCGGTGGCCGCGTACGAGGCCCCGCTCGCCATCGGCACGGACACGGGCGGGTCGATCCGCCAGCCGGCCGCCGTCACCGGCACCGTGGGCGCGAAGCCGACCTACGGCGGCACCTCGCGGTACGGCCTGATCGCCTTCTCCTCGTCCCTGGACACGCCCGGCCCCTGCGCGCGGACCGTCGAGGACGCGGCGCTGCTCCACGCGGTGATCGGCGGGCACGACCCGCGCGACTCGACCTCGATCCCGCAGCCGGTGCCGGACGTCGTCGCCGCGGCGCGGCTCGGCGCGACCGGCGACCTCAGCGGCGTGCGTCTCGGCCTGGTCCGGGAGTTCGCCGGCGAGGGCGCCGAGGCCGGGGTCGCCGCGGTGTACCGCGAGTCGATCGACGCGCTGGTCAAGCTCGGCGCCGAGGTCGTCGAGGTGTCCTGCCCGAGCTTCAAGTTCGCGCTGCCGGCGTACTACCTGATCGCGCCCAGCGAGTGCTCGTCCAACCTCGCGCGCTTCGATGGCGTCCGCTACGGCCTGCGCGCCGGCGACGACGGCAAGCACTCGCTCGAGGAGGTCATGTCGATCACGCGCGACGCCGGCTTCGGCCCGGAGGTCAAGCGGCGCATCATCCTCGGCACGTATGCGCTGTCCGCCGGGTACTACGACGCCTACTACGGCCAGGCGCAGAAGGTGCGCACGCTGATCAGCCGGGACTTCGCCGCGGCGTTCGAGGCGGCGGACGTGCTCGTCGCGCCGACGACGCCGTTCGTGGCGTTCCCCCTGGGCTCGCGCACGTCCGACCCCTACCAGATGTACCTCGCGGACCTGTACACGATCCCGTCGAACCTCTACGGCGGGCCGGCCATCTCGGTGCCGGCCGGGCTGTCGGAGGGGCTGCCGGTCGGCCTGCAGATCATGGCGCCGACGATGGCCGACGATCGCATGTACCGGGTAGCGGCCGCGCTGGAGTCGGCGCTGCCGCCGCTCACGCCGCCGGCGCTGTAGACCAGAGGCGGGGCGGCGCGCGCCGCCCCGCTCATCTTCCCTGGCGCCAGGAGAACGGGCCAGGCAGGTCAACGCGGTTCTTCCGGCTCCGCGAGTTCCACGACCACGGGCCTAGCTTGAAGCTCCACGAGGAGAATCCCTCCTGCGTGAAGTGGAGAATGAAAGGGCCGAACTTCTTGCTCCTCCGAAACTGCACGGGCATGGCGTCGCTCCTCTCAGATGCGCGATGGATACCCAATGTCGTGCGTGGATACACCAAGGCTGAAAGCAGGCACTGACAATGAGCACCGTGACGCACCTGTCGTACGAGGAGGCGGTGGCCCGGTTCGAGCCGGTCATCGGCCTGGAGACCCACGTCGAACTCGGCACCAACACGAAGATGTTCTGCGGCTGCCCGACCGTGTTCGGCGCCGAGCCCAACACCCAGGTCTGCCCCGTGTGCCTCGGCCTTCCCGGCGCGCTGCCGGTCGCCAACCGCGCCGCGATCGAGGCGACGATCCGCATCGGCCTCGCGCTGAACTGCTCGATCGCGCCGTGGGGCCGCTTCGCGCGCAAGAACTACTTCTACCCCGACATGCCGAAGAACTTCCAGATCAGCCAGTACGACGAGCCGCTGTGCGTGGACGGCTACCTCGACATCGAGATCGACGGCGAGCTCGTGCGCATCGGCATCGAGCGCGTCCACCTGGAGGAGGACACCGGCAAGACCCTCCACGTCGGCGGCGCGACCGGGCGCATCCACGGCGCGACCGAGTCCCTCGTGGACTACAACCGCGCCGGCATCCCGCTGGTCGAGATCGTCACCAAGCCGGTCCCCGGCACGGGCGCCCGCGCGCCGGAGGTGGCCCGCGCGTACGTCACCGAGCTGCGCGACGTCATCCGCACCCTCGGCGTCTCCGACGTGCGCATGGAGCAGGGCTCGCTGCGCTGCGACGTCAACACGTCACTCAACCGCTCCGGCGAGGCGTGGGGCACCCGCACCGAGACCAAGAACGTCAACTCCCTGCGCAGCGTCGAGCGGGCCGTCCGTTCCGAGATCATCCGCCAGGCCGGCGTCCTGGAGTCCGGCGGCACGATCACCCAGGAGACCCGCCACTTCCACGAGGAGACCGGCGACACCACGTCGGGTCGCAGCAAGGAGACCGCGACCGACTACCGGTACTTCCCGGAGCCCGACCTCGTGCCGCTCGCCCCGTCCGCGGAGTGGGTCGCCGAGCTCAAGGCCGCGCTGCCGGAGCTCCCGCGCGTGCGCCGCGTCCGCCTGCAGTCCGAGTGGGGCTTCTCCGACCTGGACATGCAGTCCGTGGTCAACGCCGGCGCCGTGGAGCTCATCTCCGCGACGGTCGAGGCCGGCGCCAGCGCCGCGACCGCGCGCAAGTGGTGGCTGGGCGAGCTGGCCCGCCGCGCCAACGAGACCGAGACGGAACTCGACGCCCTGGGCGTCACCCCCGCCGCGGTGGCCGAACTGCAGGCCCTGGTCGACGCCGGAAAGATCAACGACAAGCTGGCCCGCGTCGTCCTGGAGGGCGTCATCGCCGGCGAGGGCACCCCAGCCGAGGTCGTGACCGCGCGCGGCCTGGAGGTCGTCTCGGACGAGGGCGCCCTGACCGCCGCCGTCGACGAGGCGATCGCCGCCAACCCGGACATCGCCACGAAGGTCCGCGAGGGCAAGGTGGCCGCCGCCGGCGCCCTGGTGGGCGCGGTCATGAAGGCCACCGGGGGCAAGGCCGACGCGAAGACGGTCCGCGAACTGATCATCGCCCGCCTGTCCTGACCCACTGCTCACCGCGCCGGGCCGCCTCCACGTCGGGGGCGGCCCGGCCGCGCTTGAGCCAGTCGACGCCGCGTCCGCGCGACGCCGCGTCCGCGCCGCGCGGGGATCGGTCCCGCGCCGTGCCGGATTCTCCGAAACTTTCGCTTGTTGGCTCCGGTCCGTGCAACTTGCGCGCCGTTGCTCCCGTCAGACACCGGTCGGCGCTGGCGCGCCTCCCTGCCACGTCCGCGGTGCCAAGAACACCAAGAAGATAAGGCGCCCTACGAGGACGGTGAGGGCGCGGGCGCGGACGACGACGTCGAGGACTCCGCCGATGGCTCAAGGGTCGCGGGCGCCTTCGTGTCCGGGGAAACGATGTGCCGCTGGAGCGAGACCTCCGTCAGCCCCGTGCCGCCCACCTGGATGTCGTCGTAGGCCGAGAGGTGCCGCTCTTGATCGAAGTACAGGATGGAAAGCGCGAGTGGCAGCGGCTTGGTGCTCTCGAGTCCGCGCAGGCCCGCGCCGCCCGTGGAGCCCTCCACCATCAGCAGCGTGCGCTCGTTCGGGGCTTTCGGCGCGGCCGAGGCGGACGGTGACGCCGACGCCGAGGCGGACGGTGAAGCCGCCGGGACCGGCGCGGGCGCGGCCACGGGCTGCCTGGCGTCCAGACGCGACACCGCGCGCTCGTGTCTGTGCCCGGCCAGGACCAGCGGGCACAGCCCGGCGATCTCCTGCGCGGCGACCGGGTCGTGGACCAACGCGACGTCGACCGGCTTGTCGCTCGCCCGGATCTTCGCGGCCAGCAGGTCGCCGGAGGCCACGACCTGCTTGTGCTGCTCCTCGTTGGTCGGGTCCGTCGACTTGTCCGGCGTGAAGCGCGGATCGCCGATGCCCGCGAACGTGAGGCCCTTCACCGTGACGACCGTGTTGTCGAGGACCATCGCGTTGGGCTGCCTGGCGACCGCGGCCGCCGTGACCGCCGAGTCGTGGTTGCCGCGGACGTAGAGGTAGGGGATCTTGAGATCGCCGATGACGTTGACGTACGAGGCCTCCGGCTCCGTGCCCCAGTCGTTGATGTCGCCGGTGTCGACGATGATGTCGATGTCGAACTGGTCCGCGACCGAGCGCACCACGCCCCACGCCGCCGGATTGAGGTGCATGTCGGAGATGTGCAGGACCTTCGTGGCGCTCTTGTCCGGCTCGTACACCGGCAGCGACGAGATCGTGCCGTAGAGCTTGCTGACGTTGAGCACGAGCTTCTGCAGCTGCGCCCGGTACTCCTCGTAGCGGTTGGTGATCCGCCTCGCGTCGCCGATGATGGCGGGGGCGTTGACGAGCAGGCCGCGGTACGTCGGCTCCTGGATCGCCGCCGGCTTGAACGTGACCAGCGCTGCCACACCGGTGGAGGCGAGCACGCCGATGACGACAAGGCCCGCAGCCGCGGTCTCGCGCCGGCTCCGGAAGACCAGCGCGACGAGAATCATCGCGCCGAGGATGCCGCAGCCCGCGGTCTGCATGGCCAGCCGGCGTACCCCCAGGCTGAGCTGGTCGACGGCGTCGTGGCTGATCTGTTCGAGGTTGCCGGACTTCGCGGCGAACGCGCGGGTGCGCGCCTCGTCGAGCGACTCCAGCCCGATCCGTAGGTGCACGGGGCCGTCGTGGCTGTCCAGTTCGAGCGAGCCGAGCGGCGGGATCTCCACCGACGTATCGCCGGTCCAGGAAGGGGCGAGCGACAGCTGCGCGCGGAAGGGGCCGATGTCCTGTGTTGTGGTACCGCCGAGTTGTACGCCGATGAACATGCCGATGACCGTCACGACGCACACCAGCAGGCCGTGCCCGAGCCGGCGCAGGCGCGGGTGTCGCGGCATCGCGCGGGCGCCCGACGGGCGGTGCCGCCGCCCGGCGGCCATGATGATCGCGCGGCGCCGGGCCCGGCGGTCAGCCACCGCCTCGCGGCGACGGAACGGCGAGATCAACTCTTGCCGGCTTCGCCGACGTCGGAGATGACCAGGCGCAGGAGCCTGTCGTCATCGGGCTTCGGGTCGCCGCGGCCGTCCTTGTTGGACGTCGAGACCCAGAGGCTGCCGTCGGGCGCGACCGCGGCCGCGCGGAGGCGACCGTACTTGTCCTTCAGCAGCGGCGCGGGCGCACCCAACAGCCCGCCGCTCGCGGTCACCTGCATCACGTACAGTCGGGCGCCCCTGAGGCAGGCGGTCACCAGGTAACCGCCCAGGAACGCCAGGCCCGAGCACGACGCCTCGGACGTCTTCCAGGTCTGAATCGGATTGGTGTACTTCGGGTCGCTGCCCTTGCCCTCAACGGCGGGCCAGCCGTAGTCCTTGCCAGCCTCGATCACGTTGAGCTCGTCCCATTCGCTGGCGCCGAACTCGACGGCGTAGAGCCGACCGCTCCCGTCCCACGCCATCCCTTGCACGTTGCGATGGCCGTAGCTGTACACCGCGGTTCCGAACGGGTTGCCGGGCGCCGGCTTCCCATCGGTCTGGATCCGGAGGATCTTGCCGCCGAGGCTGCTGAGGTCCGGCGCCGTCTCGGGCTTGTTCGCGTCGCCCGTGGCCACGTACAGGAACCCGTCGGGGCCGAATCGGATCTGCCCGCCGTTGTGGGTTCCCGCCTTCGGGATGCCGGTCAGGATCGGAGTCGGCGGCTGGCCGAGCGTGAGCTTCGCAACCCGGTTGTCGTCCTTCGAGGTGTAGTACACGAACACTGTTTTGTCCGTCTCGTACTGCGGCGAAACCGCGATGCCGAGCAGCCCGCCCTCGCCGCCGGGCGACGCCTCGTCGATCTTCTGCAGCTCAGCGAGGAGCAGCCCGTCGGACGTGCTCTCCTTGCCGACCTTGAGCAGCCGCTTGCTGTCACGCTCGGTGACCAGTCCCGAACCATCGGGCAGGAATGCGATGCCCCACGGCACCGCCAGCCCCTTGGCCAGCACCATCACGGACACCTCGCCGCCGCCCTCGGCCCTGCCCGAAGTCGACGCCGACGGGTACGGCGACAGCTTCGGCGGCGTCCCCAGCTCATCCGGCGGCGGCGGCCCGAACGAGCAGGCCCCGAGGGTCAGGACCGTGGCGGCCGCGCAGAGGGCGGCAAGGCTCTGGCCGATGTGCCGGCCTGCGAAACGGTGCGTCCGGGCGCTCACCCGGCCAAGCGTAGCGTTGCCTGCCGTTGTGGCATCTTTTCCCACGGTACTTCCCGGCCCGCGTCATCGGACGCATGGTGAAGGTCTGGATCGCCACGACATCGGGCCGGACCTCTCGCCGACGCCCACCGGCCGTGGGGTGCGTCCGCCGGCGCGGCCACGCGGGCCGGCCCGGACACGGTGGACAACGCTCCGCCCATTGACCGCGCGGATGCGGTGCTCAGGCCGGCACTTCACCGCGGCCGGCGCCGCCGCGGAGGCCTAGCGGGTCGCGGTGAGCGCCGCCGCGCCGAGGCCGCGGCCTGGTGACGGCGAGATCCCGGTCACGCGGTCGGCTGGGCCGGCTCCGCGGGCTCGTCGTCGGCGGTCGCGGGGCGGTCGGTCTCCAGGTCGCGCCCGCTCGCCTTGACGAGGCGGGGGAGGTCCGCGGGGCGTACCGCGTCCAGCGGCACCAGGTGGCCGTTGGCGAGGCGGGCGTGCACCGTCCGACCGTCGGACACCAGGCCGTCGACCGCGTTCCACGGCACCGTCCGGCTGCCCAGCAGCGCGCGAACGGTGAAGCCCCGCTCGTTGACGTCGGTGCCGGCCCGCCAGGCCCAGACGGTGATGGCGAGCGGGACCAGGAGTACCGCCAGGAACCAGACGCTCTCGGCGAGCAGCGGAATGGCACCGATCACGGTGATGCCCGCGGCGACGGCGAGCGCTGCACTGCGCCGGAACTTGACCTTGACCTTGGTGCTCACGCAGCCATCCTCCCACCTTGAGAGGAACTGCTTCCGCGCGGTGGTGCGGGCATACTGAGCGCCGTGGGGGATGGGAACTGGTGTCCGAGAAGGACAGGGTGCCTGCGCCCGGTCCGTCGCGACCGGGCTGCGCGCTGGTCGACCCGGACCAGGCGTTCGCTAGCACCGGCGGCCGGAGTTACGCTCGGTGCCGTGCTTGACGAGATCGCTCTCGGACGGGATGGTTTGCGGGGCGGTCGGCGTCGATATGTCCCGCTTCGCGGGCTGTCGGCCGTGGCGGGAGGCTAGGACTTGACCACCACTTTCCGCCGTGACGCGCCCTCTTCGTGGGCCGCCGGTGTCAAGAGCAGCAGGCGGGTCGGGGTGCGCCCGACCGGCATCGTGGCCGGCGCGCTACTGGCCGCGGCGACGCTCCTCGGGCTCGCCGTCGCCGGCTGGGGCATCAAGGAGCTCAGCATCCTGTGGGGCGCGGCCGCGATCGCGGCGCTCGCCGGTGTGGTGGTGCTCACGCTGCGCGGCTTCCCGCTCTTCGCGATCCTGACCGGCGTCGCGGGCTCCGTCGCCTGGGGCGCGGCCACGCGCGGGCGCCTGCCCGAGAGCTGGTTCGACCTCCTCGGCGTCCTGGCTTTCATCGGGATCAATCTGGCTTTCGTGGTACCGCTGGTGGGCGCCTTCCTGTCCGCCCTCCTGCTCGACGCGCGTCGGGTGTCCCGCCTGTCCATCGACGAGGCGGTGAGCGGCCGCCGCTGGTGGGGCAAGGCCGACGACCACCTGCCGCACCTCAAGCAGCTCGAGGCGATCCCCAGCGCCCGCTTCTTCGCCCTGGGCGAGGGCGGTTGCACCCACCTCGTCGCCGCCGGCCGCCGCGTCGCGCTGTTCCTGCCCACGGTCTGGCCGCACGGCGAGTTCACGATGGACGCCGCGGGCCAGGTCCTGCGCGGCGGCCGCCTGTTCGTGCCCGGCTCCGAGGACGTCGACAGCCTGGCCGCCGAGGTGCACACATGGCGCGAACAGCTGGCCGAGGTCGGCGGCGCCGTCCGCGGCTACCTCGTGGTGGCCCCCGCGCGCGGCGACGTCAGCGAAGACCTCGTGATCACCGTAGCCCCCGGCGAGCACCTGCACCTGGTCCACGCCCACGAGATGGCCGAGGCCGCGGGTCGCTGGCTGTCCGCCGACCCGTACCACGTGGACCTGCACGTCATGGAGCGCCTGCTGTTCATCGCCGCCGGCAGCACGCTGCCCGAGCCGCTGGCCTCGCCGCGCACCTTCGCCCGCGAGGCGTCCGAGCCACCCACGGACCGCGACGCCCTGCCCACCGACGCCGCGTTCGCCGCGGCGGCCGGCGAGGACGCGGCACCGGAACCGCCGGCACTGCTCGGCTCGGCCGCGCCGCCCGCGTCCACCCCCATCACCGTCTGGCGCCCCGGCAACGGCGCGATGCGGGCCCGGCTGAGCCGCCTGGCGCGCAGTGCCGGCGACCGCGGCGACGCCCCGGACGCGGACGCCCCGTCGGACACCGACCCGATGCCCGACACCCCCCACGACTACGACGACGCGTTGACCCCCACCGCACGCGGCCGCAACGACGATGCGGCCCCCGCGCGCAGCCGCGGCGATGATTTCACCCCGGAGCGCGGCATCGATGACGAGTTCGGCGTCGGGGCCCGCGACGACGCGTTCGGCTCTGCGCGCGGTCGCGGTGACGAGTTCGGCAGTGCCTCGCGTGGCCGCGACGATGCGTCCGGCCACGGCGCTCCAGGCCGCGACGGCCGCGCGGACGCGGGCCATGACGCGGACACGTCCTGGGAGGCACGATCGACCCGGGAGCTGGTCGGCGACTGGGACAACGACTCCGCCAGCCGGCTGGCGGCGTGGGCTGCGGAGGGAACATCCTTGTCGTACGGCGCCACCTCGGAACCCTCGCCCGCCGAGCCGACCCGGCCGGAACGCGTCCGAACGGAGGGCGACGGCGGTTCTGACACGTGGTCGTCGGGGGCGTCGTGGTCGAGCACGGGCAGCGGTGACGTACCTGCGTCCGGGGATCGGTTCCGGTGGAGTAGCTCGGCCGACGACTTCCCGGTGACGTACGAGGCGGGGACGTGGCCCAGTTCGGCAGCCGATGAGGGCACAGGCGGCCGTCGGCGAGCATGGACCGAGCCCGAGGAGACCGGTTCCGCTCCCGAGCGTCCGGGTTCTGAGTCGTGGACTGCGCCGCCCGCTTCCGAGCGTCCGGGTTCTGAGCCGTGGAGTGCGGCGCCCGCATCCGAGCCTCCGATCTCGGAGTCGTGGAGCGCGGCGTCCGCATCCGAGCGTTCGGCTTCCGAGCCGTGGACTGCGGCGGCCGCTTCCGAGCACGTGGGTTCCGAGCTGTGGACTGCCGCGCCCGCGCGTCCGGCGGTGGAGCCCTGGACTGCCGCACCCGAGCCGCCCGCGACCCCCTCGTGGCGCGACTCGTTCGCACCCGAGCCGCCGGTGGAACGGCCGAGTGTCGCGGCCGAGCCGTCGACGGCGGAGCCGCGGAGTGCATGGGGCGTGTCCGAGCGTGCCGCGGAGCCGCAGGGCGAACCGTCCGCACCCGCGCGGAGGGGGTGGGCGGACGACCGGCCACCGTTCGAGTGGTCCTCGGCCGAGGCACCTCCGGCGGAGCAGCCGTCTGCGGAGCCGTCGTCGCTAGAGGGGCTGTCGTCGGAATGGCGGCCCACGGAGCGGCCGTCGGTGGAGTGGCGTTCCGTGGAGACGCCCCTCGTGGAGCCGTCCCCGGTGCAGCGGCCGTCGGTGGAATGGCGTGCGGCGGAGACGCCGCCAGCGGAGTCCCAGTCCCTGCCGTCGCCGGTGGAGTGGCCGTCGGTTGACTGGAGCGCCGCAGCCGCGCCGCCCGCGGAGGCGTCGTCGGCGGAACGGCCCTCGGCTGAGTGGCGCGCAGCGGAGAGATCTCCCGTGGAGCCGTCCGCGGTGGAGCGACCCTCGGTTGAGTGGCGCGCAGCGGAGAGCTCGCCCGCTGAGGCGTCCGCGGCGGAGCGGCCGGCGGTTGAGTGGCGTGCGGCGGAGCAGCCGTCCTTCGATCGTGGAACTGAGGATCGGCCGTCCGTTGCGCGTCCGCCCGCCGCGCGTGGGGAGCGGCCCTCGTGGGGCGGGAGCCTGTTCGAGGGGGATGCGCCCGAGCTCGTGGCCAAGCCACTCGAGCTTCGGCGATCCTGGGAGTCGGACCCGGCGTCGCGGTCGATCCGGCGGCGGGATCGGGCGGCTCAGCAGGCGGCCGAACGCGAGGTCTCCGAATCCCGCGCGGACGCGGAGTCCAACGTTTCTGGGTCGAACGATCGGACTGGCGGTGCAGGTGCCGAGGCGCGGCCGACGTTTGGCGGCGCGCGTGAGCAGTCCGGGAGCACAGGGGCGTGGACCAGCGTTCCGGGGGCCGATGACCGGCCGGTGAGCGGCGGGGCCTGGCCGGGCCAGCCGCATCCGCGCGAGGAGGTTGGGCGCACCGAAGCGTTCCCGAGCACTCCGAACGCGCGGGAGGAGGGTGGCCGCGCAGGGTCGTGGCCGGGCGCTCCGAACGCGTGGGAGGAGGCTGGGCGCACCGAGGCGTTCCCGAGCACTCGGAACCCGCGTGACGAGAGTGACCGGGCCGGGTCGTGGCCGGGCGCTCCGAACGCGTGGGAGGAGGGAGGGCGCACCGAAGCGTTCCCGAGCACTCGGAACCCGCGTGACGAGGGCGACCGGGCCGGGTCGTGGCCGGGCGCTTCGAACCCGCGTGACGAGGGCGACCGAGCCGGGACGTGGCCGGGCGCTCCGAACGCGCGGGAGGAGGCTGGGCGCTTCGGGGAGTGGCCGAGTGCTCCGGACCGGGGTGACGAGGGTGGTCGCGCCGAGGCGTGGACGGCTGCGCCGGATCAGCGCGGGCAAGACGCGCGCGCGGAGGCGTGGCAAGGGCAGGGTGGCGGCGCGGGCGGCGGGCAGGAGGAGGCCTGGTGGGACGCCGAGGCCAAGCCGGCCGGGGCCGCTGAGAAGGCCAAGCGCTCGCGTTGGGGACGGAAGAAGGGCGCCGGCAAGGACGCCGCACCCGCGGCCGAGCCGGAGCGCGGGGGCGGCGACGCAGGCGCGGGCGCAGGGTGGGCGACCGAGGCGACCAGCCGATGGGACCGCACGGCGGCCGGAAACGACGGCACTGCCGACCGAGCCACCGGTGCCGATCGAGCCGCCGGCGCTGACCGGGCGGCTGCTGGCGACCGGGCCGCCGTCGACCGAACTGCTGCCGATCGAGCGGCCACCACTGACCGGGCTGCCGTCGCGGACTGGGCTGCGACTGCCGATCAGGCTGCCACTGCCGATCGAGCGGCTACCACTGACCGAACTGCCACTGACCGAACTGCCACTGCCGATCGAGCTGCCGTCGCGGACTGGGCTGCCACTGCCGACCGAGCCGCTGCCGACCGAGTCGGCGGCGACCGGACGGCCGGTGATCGAGGTTTCGGCGCGGGACGAGTCGCTGATGGGAAGCAGGACGGCGGGTACCAGGAAAGCGATCGCCGCGGGGGTGACGGGGACCGGATCCCTGAGCAGCGCAAGTGGGACGAGGGGGCGTTCGAAGATCTAGCGCCGCTCGAGCTCAATCTCGACGAGGAGCCCAAAGCGCGGTCCCGGCGCTTCCTCCGCCGTAAGTAAGAACAAAGCAAAGGGGCGCCCGCGAACGGGGCGCCCCTTTGTGGCAGGTCTACCGCCAGCCGGCCATCGGGTACGCCGACAGCAGCTCCCGGACCTCGCCCGCGACGACGTCCAGCACCGGCTCGTCCTCCTTGACCGCAGCGTCGACGGCGCGGGAGATCCAGTCGGCCACCTGGGGCATCTGGGCCTCGGTCAGGCCGCGCGTGGTAAGCGCGGGGGTGCCGAGCCGCACGCCCGACGGGTCGAAGGGCTTGCGGGTGTCGTACGGCACGGTGTTGTAGTTGGTCTCGATGCCGGCGCGGTCCAGCGCCTTCGCCACCGGCTTGCCGCCGATGCCCTTGCCGGTCAGGTCGAGCAGGATCAGGTGGTTGTCGGTGCCGCCCGAGACCAGGTCGAAGCCGCGCTCGACGAGGGCCTCGGCCAGCGCCTTGGCGTTGGCGACGACCTGGTGCGCGTACGCCCGGAACTGCGGCGTCGCCGCCTCGCCCAGCGCGACCGCGATGCCCGCCGTGGTGTGGTTGTGCGGGCCGCCCTGCAGGCCGGGGAAGACGGCCTTGTCGATGGCCTTCGCGTGCTGCTCGTCGCACATGAGCATCGCGCCGCGCGGGCCGCGCAGGGTCTTGTGCGTGGTGGTCGAGATGACCTCGGCGTGGCCGACCGGGGACGGGTGCGCGCCGCCGGCGATCAGGCCGGCGATGTGGGCGATGTCGGCGACGAGCACGGCGCCGACCTCGCGGGCGATCTCGGCGAAGCGCGGGAAGTCGATCGTGCGCGGGATCGCCGTACCACCGGAGAAGATGAGCTTCGGCCGTTCGCGCAGCGCGATGTCGCGCACCTCGTCGAAGTCGACGCGGCCGTCGGACTTGCGGACGGTGTACTGCACGGCGCGGAACCAGGCGCCGGTGGCCGAGACCGACCAGCCGTGGGTCAGGTGGCCGCCCATGGGCAGCGCCATGCCCATGATCGTGTCGCCCGGCTTCGCGAGGGCCATGTACACGGCGAGGTTGGCCGGGGAGCCGGAGTACGGCTGGACGTTGGCGTGGTCGACGCCGAAGAGCGACTTGGCCCGGGCGATCGCGAGTTCCTCGATCGGGTCGATGAACCGCTGGCCCTCGTAGTACCGCTTGCCGGGGTAGCCCTCGGAGTACTTGTTGGTCAGGACGGTGCCGGTGGCCTCCAGGACGGCCTGGGAGACGTAGTTCTCCGAGGCGATCATCCGGAGGGTGTCGTGCTGCCGCTCGGCCTCGTTCTGGATCAGACCGGCCAGCTCCGGGTCGGCCTCGCTGAGGGCGGTCAGTGCTGGGACGTGCATGCGCTTCCTCCTGGCAGGTGCCGATCGGGCACCCAGGCGCGCGGTGCCGCGATGCTTAGGAGCTCCCCGGTGGTCGGTTCCACCTTGACGTGCGCCAGTCGCAGATGACGTCGATCATAGTGGAACCGGCCACCGGGGAAGGCGTTCAGTTACGGAACGCGCCGGTAAGCGCCGTCACTCGCCGAGGTCGCCATCGAGGCATAAGCGCGCAAAGCGGCCGACACCGGGCGCTCACGGTCGAGCGGGGTGTACGGACGGTCACGCTTCTCCTGCGCGATGCGCCGGGCGGCGAGCTCCTCGTCGCCGACGCGCAGCTCGATGGAGCGGGCCGGGATGTCGATGTCGATCGTGTCGCCCTCCTCGACGAGGGCGATCAGGCCGCCGCCGGCCGCCTCGGGGCTGATGTGGCCGATCGACAGGCCGGAGGTACCGCCGGAGAAGCGGCCGTCCGTGATCAGCGCGCAGGCGCGGCCGAGGCCACGGCCCTTGAGAAAGGACGTCGGGTACAGCATCTCCTGCATGCCCGGCCCGCCCCTGGGGCCCTCGTAGCGGATGACCACGACGTCGCCCGCGACGACCCGCTTGGCGAGGATGCCCTCGACGGCGTCGTCCTGCGACTCGAAGACGCGGGCGCGGCCGGAGAAGCGCAGGTTCTCCTCGGGCACGCCGGCGGTTTTCACGACGCACCCGTCGGGCGCGAGGTTGCCGAAGAGGATCGCGAGCCCGCCGTCGGCGCTGTACGCGTGCTCGACGCCGCGGATGCATCCGCCCGAGTCATCGGTGTCGAGCGAGTGCCACCGGTTCGTCGTCGAGAACGGCTCGGTGGTCCGGACGCCCCCGGGCGCCGCGTGGAACAGCTCCAGGGCCTCCTCGGACGCCTTCCCGCTACGGATATCCCATTTGTCGACCCATTCCCGAAATGTCGGAGAATGTACCGACCAGACGGACTCATCCAGCAGCCCGGCCCGCGAAAGCTCACCCAGGATCGCCGGAATCCCGCCGGCCCGGTGAACGTCCTCCATGTGGTACTTCTGCGTGTTGGGGGCCACCTTCGCCAGGCAGGGCACCCGGCGCGAGATCGCGTCGATGTCCGCGACGGAGAAGTCCAGCTCCGCCTCGCGGGCCGCGGCCAGCAGGTGCAGGATGGTGTTGGTCGAGCCGCCCATCGCGACGTCGAGGGCGACGGCGTTTTCGAACGCCGGCCGAGAGGCGATCGCGCGCGGCAGGACCGAGGCGTCGTCCTGCTCGTAGTACCGCCGGCAAAGATCGACGATCAGTGACCCGGCGCGCTCGAACAGGCCGCGGCGGGCGGCGTGCGTCGCGAGGGTCGAGCCGTTGCCCGGCAGCGCCAGGCCGATCGCCTCGGTGAGGCAGTTCATGGAGTTGGCGGTGAACATCCCGGAGCACGATCCGCACGTCGGGCAGGCGGAGCGCTCGATCTGGCCGAGCTCCTCGTCGGTGACGGCCTCGTTCGCCGAGGCGATCATCGCGTCGATGAGGTCGAGCTTGGCGTCCTTGTCGTGCACCACGCCCGCGATGGCGACCGTCTTGCCGGCCTCCATCGGGCCGCCGGAGACGAACACGGTCGGGATGTTGAGGCGCAGGGCCGCGAGCAGCATGCCGGGCGTGATCTTGTCGCAGTTGGAGATGCACACGAGGGCATCGGCGCAGTGGGCCTGCACCATGTACTCGACGGCGTCGGCGATCAGCTCGCGACTGGGCAGCGAGTAGAGCATCCCGCCGTGGCCCATGGCGATGCCGTCGTCGACGGCGATCGTGTTGAACTCCTTGGCGACCCCTCCGGCCTCGGCGACCGTGTCGGCGACGATCGTCCCGAGGTTGCGCAGGTGGACATGGCCAGGCACGAACTGCGTGAAACTGTTGGCGATGGCGACAATCGGCTTGCCGAAGTCGGAGTCGGTCATGCCGGTGGCGCGCCAGAGGGCGCGTGCGCCGGCCATGTTGCGACCAGAAGTGGAGGTCTTGGACCGCAGCTCGGGCATACCTGTGAGTCTGACACGTTCCGCATCCTGGGATCGGTTGACTCAGGCGGTGAGATGCGTCAGAGTGGGCACATGTCGTCGAGGTCGCTCCGAGTACTTATCGCCTAGCGCGCCGACGCCTGCCGTCAGCGCGCTAGCCCCCCGTGCCGAGCACGTGGGGTTTTTTCATGTCCGGAGCTGTTCCCCAAAATGAACTCTGAGTCCGCCTTGACACCTTACGAGCGAAAGTGCGTACTGCGATGACGAGACCCACGCCCGAAGTCCTCGCCCACCGAGCGCATCCGACAACGCCGGCGGCCGACACCAAGAAGCCCCAGCCCTCTCAGACGGAGCTGCTCACCGGCGCGCAGGTACTCGTCCGCTCGCTCGAGGCCCTTGGCGCCGACGTCGTTTTCGGCATCCCCGGCGGCGCGATCCTGCCCGCGTACGACCCGCTGTTCGACTCCGAGAACGTCCGGCACATCCTGGTCCGCCACGAGCAGGGCGCCGGCCACGCGGCCACCGGCTACGCGCAGGCCACCGGCAAGGTCGGCGTCTGCATGGCCACCTCCGGCCCGGGCGCGACCAACCTGGTCACCCCGATCGCCGACGCCTACATGGACTCGGTCGCCATGGTCGCGATCACCGGCCAGGTCGGCTCGCAGTCCATCGGCACGGACGCCTTCCAGGAGGCGGACATCGCCGGCATCACGCTGCCGATCACCAAGCACAACTACCTGGTCAAGTCCGGCGAGGAGCTGCCCCGGGTGCTCGCCGAGGCGTTCCACCTGGCCGGCACCGGCCGCCCCGGCCCCGTCCTGGTGGACATCCCCAAGGACGTGCTGCAGAAGCAGACGACGTTCAAGTGGCCGCCGGTGATGGAGCTGCCCGGGTACCACCCGACGCTGCACCCGCACGGCAAGCAGATCCGCGAGGCGGCCCGGCTGATCGGCGCCGCGAAGCGCCCCGTCCTCTACGTCGGCGGCGGCGTGATCAAGGCACACGCCTCCGAGGTGCTGCTCAAGCTGGCCGAGCTGACCGGCGCCCCGGTCGTCACCACGCTGATGGCGCGCGGCGCGTTCCCCGACTCGCACCCGCAGCACCTGGGCATGCCGGGCATGCACGGCTCGGTCGCCGCCGTCTACGCGCTGCAGAAGTCGGACCTCCTGATCGCGATCGGGGCCCGCTTCGACGACCGCGTCACCGGCGAACTGTCCACGTTCGCGCCGAACGCGCAGGTCATCCACGCCGACATCGACCCGGCCGAGATCGGCAAGAACCGGGTCGCGGACGTGCCGATCGTCGGTGACGCCAAGCACGTCATCGAGGAGCTCATCGCCGCGGTGACGGCCGAGCAGGCGGCCGGGCGCCAGCCGGCGCTCAAGGACTGGTGGGCGACGCTGGATGACATCCGCGGCCGGTACCCGCTCGGCTACGAGGAGCCCTCGGACGGGACGCTGTCGCCGCAGTACGTCATCGAAAGAATCGGCAAGATCGTCGGCCCGGACGCCATCTACACCGCCGGGGTCGGCCAGCACCAGATGTGGGCGGCCCAGTTCATCCGGTACGAGCACCCGGCCACCTGGCTCAACTCGGGCGGCCTGGGCACGATGGGCTACGCGGTCCCGGCCGCGATGGGCGCCAAGGTCGGCATGCCGGACAAGACGGTGTGGGCGATCGACGGCGACGGCTGCTTCCAGATGACGAACCAGGAGCTGGCGACCTGCGCCCTGGAGGGCATCCCGATCAAGGTGGCCGTCATCAACAATGGCAACCTGGGCATGGTCCGGCAGTGGCAGACGCTGTTCTACGACCAGCGGTACTCCAACACCGAGCTCGGCACCCACAAGCACCGCATCCCCGACTTCGTGAAGCTCGCCGACGCGCTGGGCTGCGTCGGGCTGCGCTGTGAGACCAAGCGCGACGTCGATGCCACGATCGAGGCCGCGATGAAGGTCACGGACCAGCCGGTCGTCGTCGACTTCGTGGTCGGCAAGGATGCGATGGTGTGGCCGATGGTGGCCGCAGGCACCAGCAACGACGAGATCATGTTCGCGCGGGGCGTCCGCCCCGCGTTCGACCAGGACGACGTGTAGGAGAGTCGACCGATCATGGCCAAGCACACACTCTCCGTCCTGGTGGAGAACAAGCCCGGCATACTGGCCCGCGTCGCCGGTCTGTTCGCCCGGCGCGGCTTCAACATCGACTCCCTGGCCGTCGGCGAGACCGAGCACCCTGAGGTCTCCCGGATGACGATCGTGGTCAACGCGGACGAATCCCCGCTGGAACAGGTCACCAAGCAGCTCAACAAGCTCGTGCAGGTCCTGAAGATCGTCGAACTCGACACCACCGCCAGCGTCCAGCGCGAGCTGCTGCTGGTGAAGGTGCGCGCGGAACGTCCGGTGCGCTCGCAGGTCCTCGAGACCGTGAACCTGTTCCGGGCCCGCGTGGTCGACGTCGCCGCCGACGCCCTCACCATCGAGGCGACCGGCACGTCGGAAAAGCTGGACGCGCTGCTTCGTGACCTGGAGCCGTTCGGTATCAAGGAAATGGTCCAGTCAGGCGTCGTGGCCATCGGCCGCGGTTCACGCTCCATCACGACCGGTCCGGCGCTGCGCGCCGCTTCATAAGGGCGCTCCGCGCCGCATCCCCCTGAAACTCCCGAAAGGAAACACAAAATGCCCGCCGAGGTGTTTTACGACGACGACGCCGACCTGTCGTTGATCCAGGGCCGCAAGGTCGCGGTGCTGGGCTACGGCAGCCAGGGCCACGCCCACGCGCTGAGCCTGCGCGACTCCGGCGTCGACGTGCGCATCGGCCTGCCCGAGGGGTCCAAGAGCCGCGCCAAGGCCGAGGAGCAGGGCCTGCGCGTCCTCACCCCGGCCGAGGCCAGCGCCGAGGCGGACGTCATCATGATCCTCGCGCCGGACACGGCGCAGCGCTCGCTCTACGCCGACCACGTGGCCCCGAACCTGACCGCCGGCAAGGCGCTCTTCTTCGGCCACGGCCTCAACATCCGCTTCGGGCTGATCACGCCCCCCGCGGACGTGGACGTGTGCATGGTCGCCCCGAAGGGCCCGGGCCACCTGGTCCGCCGCCAGTTCGTCGACGGCAAGGGCGTGCCCTGTCTCGTCGCCGTCGAGCAGGACGCCACCGGCAACGCGCTGCAGCTGGCCCTGGCCTACGCGGCCGGCATCGGCGGCACCCGCGCCGGCGTCATCAAGACCACGTTCAAGGAGGAGACCGAGACCGACCTGTTCGGCGAGCAGGCCGTGCTCTGCGGCGGCGCGTCGGCCCTGGTCCAGACCGGCTTCGAGGTCCTCACCGAGGCGGGCTACGCCCCGGAGATCGCCTACTTCGAGTGCCTCCACGAGCTCAAGCTCATCGTGGACCTGATGTACGAGGGCGGCATCGCCCGCATGCGCTACAGCGTCTCCGACACCGCCGAGTACGGCGACTACACCCGCGGCCCGCGCGTGATCGACGCGAGGGTCAAGGAGGAGATGAAGCGCATCCTGGGCGAGATCCAGTCGGGCGAGTTCGCCCGCGAGCTGATCGCCGAGGACGACGCGGGCCGCCCGAACTTCACCAAGTACCGCGAGCAGGGCGCCAACCACCCGATCGAGGAGACCGGCAAGCAGCTGCGCTCGATGATGAGCTGGGTCGACCGCCCCATCACCGAGACCGCCTGATCACCGAGGCCGCCTGATCACCGATACCGCCTGACACGGCCGCGGGGCCCCTCACCGTGAGGGGCCCCGCTTCCGTTTCATGACCTTTCATGGCTCGGGCCCGCGTCACCCGCGGTCCGTTCCTCCCGCGAGACACCGGTCGGCGCCGGCGCGCCTTCCTTCCGCGCCCGCGGTGCCAAGAGCCCCGGATCAGCCCTGACGGGCGGCGTTGGCGTGGATCGCGTCGCGGATGTACTGCGCCAGCCCCGGGTGCTCGGTGTCGTAGTTGGCGGTGAACCGGGGATCCGCGACGTACATGTCGCCGAGCCCCCGGTGCATCTCGACCGGGCAGTCGTAGAACCACCGCCCGAGGTGCCGGCGGTGCGCCTCGGCGAGGTCCATGGCCCGCGGGTCGGAGGCGGCGACGCCGCCGGTGAAGGCCGCCGCGAACGCCGCGGTGTTCTCGGCCGTCTCTGCCTGGATCCGCGCCCAGTCGGCCTTGGTGTAGCTCGCGGTGCGCCGCGCCGATTCCCGGTAGGCGTCGGTGTCCCCCCACCGCTCGCGCGCCTCGCCGGCGTACGTGTCGGGATCGAAGTCCCCGAAGAGCTCCCGCTTCTCCTCGGGCGTCAGGTTCGTCGTCATGCCCCAAGCCTGGAGTCTCCAGCCACTGGAGGGTCAACCCCCGCTGAGCGTCGTGTTCGGCCCTGCCGGCGGGTCACCGGATGCCGGAGCGTGGCACCAGCGCGGCTCGCTGTGATCGCGCTCACGTCTTCACGGTCGCGGGCCACTGGAGCTGCGGGCCTACCATCGCCTGAAGGGCCGACCGCCTGGCCTGGAGCGTTTCCCCCGTGCGTGGCGGGCAGTGCCGCGCGCCCCGCAGTCGACGCCAACCGAAGCCCGGAAGTCGAGGACGCTTATGACCCTCCCTCCTGACCGCCCGGTGGTGCTCATCGCCGAGGAGCTGGCCCCGTCCGCTCTCGAGGTGCTCGCCGACGACTACGAGGTCCGCCACATCGACGGCACCGACCGGCCCGCGCTGCTCGCCGCGCTCGCCGACGCCAGTGCCGTGATCGTGCGCAGCGCCACCCAGATCGACGCCGAGGCGGTCGCCGCGGCGCCCCGGCTGAGAGTCGTCGCCCGCGCGGGCGTCGGCCTCGACAACATCGACGTGCCGGCCGCCACGGCGCGCGGCGTCATGGTGGTCAACGCACCCACGTCCAACATCATCTCCGCCGCCGAGCAGGCCGTCGCGCTGCTGTTCGCCGTCGCGCGCAACACCGCCGCCGCGTCCGCCGCGCTCAAGGCGGGGGAGTGGAAGCGGTCGAAGTACAGCGGCGTGGAGCTGTCCGGCAAGGTCGTCGGCGTGGTCGGGCTCGGCCGCATCGGCGTGCTGTTCGCCCAGCGCATGGCTGCCTTCGGGGTGCGCCTCGTCGCATACGACCCGTACATCCAGCCCGCCCGGGCCGCCGCGCTCGGGGTACGCCTGCTGGGCCTCGACGAGCTGCTGCGGGAGAGCGACTTCATCTCGATCCACCTGCCCAAGACCGCGGAGACGGTGGGCCTCATCGGCGTGCGCGAGCTCGCGATCGTCAAGCCCGGCGTGCGGATCATCAACGCGGCGCGCGGCGGCCTGATCGACGAGCAGGCCCTGGCCGACGCGATCGCGGACGGGCGGGTCGCCGGCGCCGGCATCGACGTGTTCGCGAAGGAGCCGTGCGTCGCCTCGCCGCTGTTCGCGTTCGACAGCGTGGTCGCCACGCCGCACCTGGGCGCCTCGACGGTCGAGGCGCAGGACAAGGCCGGGCTCGCGGTGGCGCGCAGCGTCAAGCTCGCACTCGACGGCGAGTTCGTCCCCGACGCCGTGAACGTCCAGGCCGGTGGCGTCGTCGCCGAGGAGGTCCGGCCGCTGCTGCCGCTGGCCGAGCGGCTGGGCGCCGTCTTCACCGCCGTGGCCGGGGGCATCGCGTCCGCGGTGACGGTCGAGGTGCACGGCGAGGTGGCCAAGCACGATGTGTCGGTCCTCAAGCTGGCCGCCACGAAGGGCCTGTTCGGCAGCGTCGTGGCCGAGCAGGTCACCTACGTCAACGCCCCGCACCTGGCCGCCGATCGAGGCGTCGAGGTCGCCCTCGCGGTCTTCACCGACTCCTCCGACCAGCCCAACCTGGTGACCGTGCGTGGAGCCCTGCCGGACGGGCGAGTAGCCTCGGTGTCCGGCACATACGTCGCCGGCCCGCGCGAGGCGCTGAAGCTCACCGACATCAACGGCTTCAGCCTCGAGCTCGCGGCCGAGGGCGTGCTGCTGTTCTTCCGTTACGCCGACCGCCCCGGCGTGGTGGGGACAGTCGGGTCGATACTGGGTTCGGCGGGGGTGAACATCGCGGCGATGCAGGTCGCCCGGCGCGAGGCCGGCGGGGAGGCGCTCATGACGCTGACCGTCGACACGGCCGTGGAGGCGGACCTGCTCGGCGCTGCCCAGCAGGCCATCGGTGCGACCGCGGCGAGCACGGCGGACCTGTCCGCCGACTAGGGGACCTTCCTCCAACGAGGGCGGGGAGCGTGGCGGCGCTCCCCGCCCTCATTCCCCCTGCTGATCCCAATGATCGGGACGCCCGTCCACGGAATAGGACGGCGGCGTACCGTTGACGGGTCTAACGAGAGGGGTCAGTGGTGGCGAAGATCGCGGTTGTGGCTGGTGACGGCATCGGCACGGAGGTCGTGGCGCAGGCGCTGAAGGTGCTGCGCGTCGTCCTGCCGGATGTCGAGACGACCGACTACGACCTGGGCGCCGCCCGCTACAACCGCACCGGCGAGGTGCTGCCCGGTAGCGTCCTGGACGAGCTGCGCGGCCACGACGCCATCCTGCTCGGTGCCGTCGGCGACCCCAGCGTCCCGCCGGGCGTGCTGGAGCGGGGCCTGCTGCTCAAGCTGCGGTTCGACTTCGATCAGTATGTCAACCTCCGCCCCTCCCGCCTGTGGCCCGGCACGACCAGCCCCCTGGCGGGCGTCAAGCCCGGCGAGATCGACCTGGTCGTGGTCCGCGAGGGCACCGAGGGCCTCTACGTGGGCGCCGGCGGCAACCTGCACCCCGATACCGCCGCCGAGGTCGCCACCGAGGAGAGCCTCAACACCCGCCACGGCGTCGAGCGGGTCATCCGTGACGCGTTCGCGCGGGCCGAGAAGCGCCCGCGCCGCAAGGTGACGCTGGTGCACAAGACCAACGTCCTCACCCACGCCGGCGGGCTGTGGGCGCGCACCTTCAACGCGGTCAAGGCCGACTTCCCGGACATCGAGACCGAATACCAGCACGTCGACGCCGCCGCCATGTTCCTGGTGACCAACCCGCAGCGCTACGACGTCGTCGTCACCGACAACCTCTTCGGTGACATCCTCACCGACATCGCCGCCGCGGTCACCGGCGGCATCGGCCTGGCCGCCAGCGGTTCGATCAACCCGGAGCGGGTGTTCCCGTCGATGTTCGAGCCCGTGCACGGCTCGGCGCCGGACATCGCGGGCAAGGGCGTCGCCGACCCTTCGGCCGCCGTGCTGTCCACCGTGCTGCTGCTGGACCACCTCGGTCACCCCGAGGCCGCGGCGCGGGTCAGCGAGGCGGTCGGCGCCGAGGTGGCCACGCGGACCCCGGGCACCGCGCTGTCCACGGAGGCGATCGGCGACCGCCTCGCCGCCGCCGTGGCTTGAGCCTGGTGTGAGCTCGATGTGGAGTTCGGGGCGAGTTCGGTGAGAGCTCGCCCCGAGCTCCGCATCTTCGACGCCCGGCGCCCTGGCTGCGATTGAACGTCCGTTCGGGTAAGTTGCAGACACGGCACGCGGCGTGAGCGTGCCGGCGCAACCTTTTGTGGAGGCATGCATGAACGGCGGTGAAACGCTCGACTTCGAGATTCGTCAGAATCCGCAGCCCGTAGCCGCCGCGGAGCGATCCGCGCTGATGGCCAACCCCGGATTCGGCCGGATCTTCACCGATCACATGGTCACCGTGCGCTACGCCGAGGGCAAGGGCTGGTATGACGCCCGCGTCGAGGCGCGCGGCCCGATCCCGATGGACCCCGCGACCGCGGTCCTGCACTACGCGCAGGAGGTCTTCGAGGGGCTCAAGGCCTACCGGGCCGCCGACGGCGGTGTGACGATGTTCCGCCCCGACGCCAACGCGGCCCGGTTCCGCGCCTCGGCCCGGCGGATCGCCATGGCGCAGGTACCGGAGCGGCTCTTCCTCGACGCCCTCGAGGCGCTCATCCGGGTCGACCGCGACTGGATCCCCGACGACCCGGAGGGCAGCCTTTACCTGCGCCCGTTCGAATACGCGAGCGAGGTCTTCCTCGGCGTCAAGCCCTCCGCCGAGTATGTCTTCCTGATCATCGCCTCCCCGGTCGGCAGCTACTTCAAGGGCGGCGTGCAGCCGGTCAGCGTCTGGGTCTCGCGGGAGTACAGCCGCGCCGCCCCCGGCGGCACAGGCGCGGCCAAGTGCGGCGGCAACTACGCCGCCAGCCTGGTGGCGCAGGCCGAGGCGATGGAGCACGGCTGCGACCAGGTCGTCTTCCTCGATGCGGCGCAGCAGCGCTACGTCGAGGAGCTTGGCGGCATGAACGTGTTCTTCGTCTTCGACGACGGCTCGATCGCCACCCCGCCGCTGACCGGCACGATCCTGCCCGGCATCACCCGCGAGTCGGTGCTGCGGCTGGCCGCGGACGGGGGCCTCACGGTCCGGGAGGAGCAATACTCGTACGACCAGTGGTGCGCCGACGCGAACAGCGGCCGGCTGCGGGAGGCGTTCGCGTGCGGCACCGCGGCGGTGATCACCCCGATCGGCACCGTGCGTGACGCCGACGGCGAGTTCACGATCGGCGACGGCAAGGCCGGCGAGGTGACGATGAGCCTGCGCGAGCAGCTCGTGTCGATCCAGCGCGGCACCGCACCCGACCCGTATGGCTGGGTCCACCGCGTTCTGTAACCAATGCTTTACAAAGAGCGGCGCCGGGCTCGCCCCGGCGCCGTTCGCGTCCGCGGATGCCCCGGCCGGTCCGTCCTTACGCTGACCAGCGACCCAGGTTGGAGCCGCGGCCCATCGCTGGTTTGATCGTCCGCGGCGCCGGCGGGTCTGTCCTTACGCTGACCAGCGACCCAGGTTGGAGCCGCGGCCCGTCCCCGGCTTGACCGTCCGCGGCGCCGGCGGGTCTGTCCTTACGCTGACCAGCG
>NZ_JBEPDB010000016.1:85165-128806 GCF_040300025.1 Dactylosporangium sp. NPDC000555
CGACCCAGGTTGGAGCCGCGGCCCGTCCCCGGCTTGACCGTCCGCGGCGCCGGCCGGTCGTATGCCAGCAGCAGCGCCTCCTCCGCCAGCCGCGCGTCCGGGCACGGCCAGAACGCCTTGCATTCGCAGAAGTTGTCCGTGCGCGGGCGGTGCGCGTCGTGCAGGGCCCGGGCCACGCGCCACAGCATCGGGTCGACGCAGCCCAGCGGCGGCTCGACCGGCGGCTCGATCGGCTCCAGCGGAAGTCCGTCGATCATCTTGCCCCCAAGGTGCGCGCGATGCTGCAGATCGCCAACGGTAGCCGCTGCGGCACCGCCTCACGGACACGCTGTGCGCAACTTGCACGACCGGATTACCGCATCCCGTACGAGCGGGTTGCCCGAAGGGTCCGAAAATGCGTACGGGTGCCGGAGCCGCCACTCCGACACCCGTACAAGAGGAAAGCTCCTAGTCGAGAGCCGCCTCTGCATCGAGGGTTACCGCCAACGCGTGAACCACCGCGGCGACACGCAACACCTCGTCGACCACTTCGTGGGACACCCCTGCACCGCGAAGTGATCTTTCGTGCGATTCCAGGCACACCCCGCACCCAGTGATCGCGGATACTGCCACTGACCACGCCTCGATGTCGGCGGCGCCGACGCCGGGCGTGGAGCTCACCTGGCGGCGCAGCCGCGCCGGCAGGTGCTGATACGCCTCGTCACCGATGAGGTGCTTGGCGCGGAAGTAGATGTTGTGGATCGCCATCCGCGACGCGACCGCCTTGGCCGCCTCGACGGCCTCCGGCTTCAAGCGCCCGCCGGCCTCGGCCGCGATGTTGCGGATCACGAAGGCGCTGCGGGTCGTCATCGCGCACGCCAGCACGGCGCCCCACAGTCGCTGCTCGTCCAGCAGATCCCCGGCGAGCACCGAGTCGAGGTTCAGCTCGAGATCCCGCGCATACGGCGGCAGGGCCGCCCGCAGCGTCGCGATGGACATCGAACCAACCTCCTCACTCGCCAACAGTACTCACCAACTGTGATCAAGCCCCGCCCGCGCGGCGCTCACCGGACCGGGTTCAACATTGCCGGGTCCTCGTTACGGGGACGTGACGAACAGGGTGAATCGTGAAGCAGATCACCCCAGATCTCAAAATCCGGAATCACGTGCAACTGGAGGCCGGTGCGTGGCAAGCTACCGAACGTGACTCGGCTCATTATTGGCCCTTAGCGCGTCCAGCATCCTCCAGCTGGCCGCGCAGACCTCTCGCATCCGCGAGGGGTCTTTTTGTTGGTCCCGACCCGAGTGGCGCACCAGGCCCCCTCTTCCCGCCAAAGGAGCAATCATGCAGGTGTACGACACGACGCTTCGCGACGGGGCCCAGCGTGAGGCGATCAGTTACTCCGTCGTCGACAAGCTCGCCGTCGCGCGGCTGCTCGACGAGTTCGGCGTCGGGTTCATCGAAGGCGGCTGGCCCGGGGCCATGCCGAAGGACACCGAGTTCTTCAGCAGAGCGCGCACCGAGCTCAACCTCAAACATGCCGTCTTCGTCGCGTTCGGCTCGACCCGCAAGGCCGGGGTGCGGGTCCAGGACGACCCGCAGGTGCGCGCCCTGCTCGACGCCGAGACCCCCGTCGTGACGCTCGTGGCCAAGTCGGACCTGCGCCACGTCGAGCGCGCCCTGCGTACCACCGCGGAGGAGAACCTCGCGATGGTCCGCGACACCGTCGCGTACTTCGTCTCCGAGGGTCGCCGGGTCTTCCTCGACTGCGAGCACTTCTTCGACGGCTACCGCTTCGACCCCGACTACACCGCCAGCGTCGCCGCCGCCGCCCTCGCCGCCGGCGCGGAGACCGCCGTCATGTGCGACACCAACGGCGGCATGCTGCCGTCGCTGATCACCCGCACGATCGACGAGGTACGGCAGCGGCTCGCCGCCGCGCTCGGCGTCACCCCCGAGCAGGCCGTCGCCCGCCTCGGCATCCACTGCCAGAACGACACCGCGTGCGCGGTCGCGAACACCGTCGCCGCCGTCGAGGCCGGCGTGCCGCACTTCCAGTGCACCGCCAACGGCTACGGCGAGCGGCCCGGCAACGCCGACCTCTTCGCCGTCGTCGGCAACCTGCAGCTCAAGCTCGGCATGCCCGTCCTACCGGACGGATGCATCGAGCAGATGGTGCGCGTCTCGCACTCCATCGCCGAGATCGCCAACATCGCACCCGACACCCACCAGGCCTACGTCGGGTCGTCAGCGTTCGCTCACAAGGCGGGCCTGCACGCGAGCGCGATCAAAGTGGATCCCGTGCTGTACAACCACATCGACCCCGTCGTCGTGGGCAACGACATGCGGATCCTGGTCACCGAGATGGCCGGCCGGGCCAGCATCGAGCTCAAGGCGCGTGAGCTCGGCGTCGACCTGGCCGGCAATCCGGAGGCCCTGTCCCGGGTGACCAACCGGGTCAAGGAGCTCGAGGCCCAGGGCTGGTCGTTCGAGGCCGCCGACGCCTCGTTCGAGCTGCTGGCCCGCGCGGAGCTGGCCGAGGGCGCCCTGCCGCGGCCGTTCGCCCTGGAGTCGTACCGTGTCCTGGTCGAGCACCGCGAGGACGGCTCCGTGGTCTCCGAGGCGACGGTCAAGGTCCGC
Organism: Dactylosporangium sp. NPDC000555; assembly: GCF_040300025.1. Classification (NCBI taxonomy): domain Bacteria; kingdom Bacillati; phylum Actinomycetota; class Actinomycetes; order Micromonosporales; family Micromonosporaceae; genus Dactylosporangium; species Dactylosporangium sp. NPDC000555. Next base: position 87,786 of record NZ_JBEPDB010000016.1, read on the forward strand.
GTCCGCGGCGAGCGGGTCATCGCCACCGCCGAGGGCAACGGCCCCGTCAACGCCCTTGACGAGGCGCTGCGTGTGGCCCTCACGAGGCACTACCCGGAGCTGGCCGGCTTCCAGCTCGCCGACTACAAGGTCCGCATCCTCGAGGGCAGCCACGGCACCGGCGCGGTTACCCGCGTCCTCGTGGAGACCCACGCGACCGGGGAGGACTGGACGACCGTCGGCGTTCACGAGAACGTCGTGGAGGCCAGCTGGCAGGCCCTCGTCGACGCGCTCAACTACGGCCTCACCCGCCAGGTGCGCGTCTAGACATGCGGCGGGGGCCGACATCAGCCGACCCCCGCCATACCGCTTCCTTTTGTCGCCCCTACGGGCATTTGTTCTGTTTATACGCGGCCAGCGCCGCCGGGTCGGGCTCGAACCTCCAGGCCCCGTTCTGGTACTTCACCGTGTTCGTCCCGGTCTGGTTCGCCGAGCCGGCGGCCGGGGCGTGCGCCCACTTGATCGTCGCCGTCGAGTCGTCGACCGGGGTCACACCCGTCACCTGGTATTTCCCCTGCTGCCCGGTGCACGTCGACACCAGGTCGATGTACGCATCCTTGCCGATCGCCGCCTTGGCGCTGTCGGTCCACAGGTCGTAGGCCCCGGCCCAGTCGCCCTCCGACAGGTTGTCGAACACCTGCTCGGCCGCCACCTGCGCCGACTGTGCGTCTTGCGGCTGCGCGGTCACCTCCACCGTGGGCCGGTCGGACGCCGACTCCGATTTGTCGCCCTGCTCGTCCGAGCAGGCAGCCGCCGCGCCCAGGAGAAGCGGCACGGCGCAGGCGAGCGCGAGGCCGCGGAACGTTCGTGTCACCCATCTGCTCCAACGTGGTTCCCGTTCGGGCGGGGGCCCGATTCGTAGGTGAAGGTACTCCCGGCCAACGACCCGTGTGTAGCCGGAGGTACGCCTTCGATCTCTGCGCCGGTCGCGCCCTGCCGGCTCAGGCCGCGCCCTTCGGGAGCACCAGCTCCGCGAACACCGCCTTGTGGTCGCTGTTCGGCATCCGGTGCACCGTTACCGTGCGCACGCCGACCCGCTTGTCGGCCACCACATGATCCAGCGTCACGCCCGGGACGAACCACCGCTCGTCGAACGGCCACGACGCCTCGAAGCCGGCCCCCACCACGTCCGCGGCGTCCCGGTAGCCCTTGGCGAGCATCGAGCGGAACCCCTCGTGGTCCAGCGTCGCGTTGAAGTCCCCGATCAGCAGGCTCACCGGCCCGTCCGGCGTGGCCGCCGGCTCCTGCGCGATGTCCCGCTCCCAGCACCCGCTCCGCGCCGCGTCCGACGGCGCGCACGTGTGCACCGACTCGACCCGCACATCCGCCGCGCCCGGCACCAGCACCCCCGCCCGCGCCTGACCGAACCCGGACTCGAAGCGCCGATACCCGAGGTCCGCCACCGGAAAGCGGCTGTACACCGCCGAGCCCGTCACACCCGGCCGCGGGTACGACACCGCGTTCGGCAGCATTTCCTCCAGCCCCGCGGAGCGCAGCGCGTCCCTCGCCTCGGGCGTGTACTCCTGCAACGCCACCAGATCCACGCCGTACTTTTTGATCAGCCCCACGATCGTCGCCGGGTCCGCCCCGCCGAACAGCATGTTCACGCTCAGCACCCGGATCGCCGGCCCCCCGTCCGGCTCCGGCGAGCTGTCGGCCACCCAGCGCGGCAGCACACAGGCCGCGAGCGCGATTGTGGCCAGCGCCGCGGCCAGCGCGGGCCAGAGCCGCTTGGTGAGCACCGCGACCAGCAACGGCAGCAGCGAGGCGGCCGCGACATATGGTGTGAAGGCGATGAGTTGTACGGCGGGAAACCCACTGTCCAGCCCGAGCGTCCGCGTCGCCGCCCAGATCGCGAAAGGCATCACCGTCAGCCAGACCACCACGGTCCACCAGCGCCGCCGCGGCTTGACCGGCTTCTCCGGCAGCAACGGCAGGGTGTCCTCCGTGGTGACCATCCCGCCAGGGTAAGCGAGCCGCGCAACCCGTCCGCGGCGCGCCTTGGTCTTCGCGCCCTGGTCTTCGTGGGGCGCGGTGGCCGTTCGGCCAGCATGGAAGAGCCGCACGACGCGTCGCTGTGGCAGTAGGCTCGGCATCCGTGTACCCGGTGATCGCGCGGATCGGCCCGGTGGCGATCCTGTCCCACGACGTGTTCGTAGCGCTCGGCATCGGGGTCGCCGCGCTCGTGCTGCTGTGGGAGATCCGCCGCCGCGGCGCCCAGGACGAGCGCCTCTGGTACGTGCTGGCCGGCGCCCTCGTCGGCGGGGCCCTCCTGGCCCGCCTGGGCACGTGGGCGCAGCACCTCGACCTGAGGGACAACGCGTCGCTGCTGGAGCAGTGGGCGCACGGCAATCGCAGCATCCTCTCCGGGCTCCTCGGCGCCTACCTGGGCGCCCTGCTCGGCAAGCGGATCGGCGGGTACCCGTACAAGACCGGCAACCTCTTCGCACCCGCCGTCGCCGCGGGCATGGCGGTCGGCCGCGTCGGTTGCCTGCTGGCCGAGCCGCCGGGCACCCCGACGCGCCTGCCGTGGGGCATCACCCTCGACGATGCGCACGCCGCGGCGATGCATGTGCCGACCGGCGTGCCGCTGCACCCGTCGTTCGCGTACGAGATCCTGTTCCACCTGGCGGCCCTCGCGGCCCTGCTCGCGCTGCGCGGCCGCATCACCGCGCCGGGGCGGCTCTTCACCCTGTACCTCGCCACCTACGCCGCGTTCCGCTTCGGCGTCGAGTTCGTGCGCGGCAACGAGGTCGTCTGGGCCGGCCTGACCCGCTCGCAACTGTTTCTGCTGGCCCTGCTGCCCCTGGCCACAGCGCGTTTCGCCTGGCGGCACGCGCGCGGACGCGCACACGGCCGCGAGGTCCGAACCGACGCGGAGGACACTGACGTGAGCCCCCCACCGCGCGGGCGCGCACATGGCCGTGAGGTCTCGACCAGAGCGGGGGACACTGACGTGAGTTCCCGACCGCGCGGACGCGGACACGGCCGTGAGGTTCCGGCCGGAGCGGGGGACACTGACGTGAGTTCCCGACCGCGCGGGCGCGGACACGGCCGTGAGGTTCCGGCCGGAGCGGGGGACACTGACGTGAGTTCCCGACCGCGCGGCCGCGCGCGCGGCCGTGAGGTCCCGACCGAATCGGAGGCACTGCCGTGAGTTTTCCGCCCCAGCACGGCTGGTCCGTGCCGCCGCCTCCGCCGCCGCCCGGTCCCGATCGCCCCATCCGCACGAGGCGCGTCTTCGGCGGCATCGGCCTGGCCTTCCTCGGCCAGGTCATCGCGATCCTGCTCGGCGTCGCCGCCATCGTCATCGGCGGCAACAGCGCCAACTCTGAGAACGCCCTCATCGGCGTCTACATCGAGATCCTGCTGCAGATCCTGCTGTTTGTCGCCTGCCTCGTCGTCGGCATCGTGTGGATCGCCCGCAAGGACCGCGGCATCGGCCTGGGCCTGCTCATCGGCTGGAGCATCAGCGTGGCCGTCTTCCCCATCGCCGGCATCGGCGTGTGCCTCGCCATCGTCAACCAGGGAACGTCATGAACTCCGGAATGCAACTGCGCGGCGACCGCATCCACCGCTACGTCAACGCGTTCTGCCCCGCCTGCGCGGCCGACGATCCGGACCGTCCACTGGAGACCGTCCAGCGGCTCTCCGGCCTCCTCGCCGAACGGGACGGGCGGATCTGGCTCGAGCGCGGCTGCCCGAGCCACGGCCTCGTCCGCACCCTCTACGACGAGTCGCCGGAGATCCTGCGGTACCTCGAGCAGTGGACCGCGCCCACGAAGGCTCACATCCCCGACGTGGCCGGCAACTTCGCCCCCGTCCCGTCCGCGTACCTGGCCGGCCTGCCGGAGATGCAGACCCAGCACACGTGCATCCTGCTCGCCGACCTCACCGACAGCTGCAACCTCCGCTGCCCCACGTGTTTCACGGACTCCTCGCCCGCCGTCGAGGGCGTGGTGCCCCTCGCCGACGTCCTCGCGAGCGTCGACACCCGGCTGTCGCGCGAGAACGGCCGCATCGACGTGCTGATGCTCTCCGGCGGCGAGCCCACCCTGTACCCGTGGCTCGAGGAACTGCTCGACGAGGTCTCCGCGCGCAACGTCGTTCGGATCCTCATCAACTCCAACGGCGTGCGCATCGCGCGCGACGACGCGTTGCTGGACCTCCTCACCCGCCACCGCGAGCGGGTCGAGGTCTACCTGCAGTACGACGGCGTTTCCGAGCGTGCCGCCCGCCACCACCGCGGCGCCGACCTGCGCCGCCTCAAGGACCAGGCGGTCGACCGCCTCTCCGCGCGTGGCGTCTTCACCACCCTCACCATGACGTGTGCCCTGGGCGTCAACGACGACGAGATCGGCGCCGTCGTCAAGCGCGCCCTGGACACCCCGTACGTCGGCGGCGTCTCCCTGCAGCCCCAGTTCGGCTCCGGCCGTTCGGGCCCGATCGACCCCATGAATCGTCTCACCCACACGGGCGTCCTGGCGCGCCTCGGCCCGCAGACCGGCGACCTGGTCACCTGGCGCGACCTCACGGCCCTGCCGTGCTCGCACCCGCACTGCTGCTCGGTCGGCTACATGCTGCGCGACGACGCGGGCCGCTGGCAGTCGATGACCACTCTCATCGGCCACGAGCGCCTCCTGTCGTTCCTGGACCTGGCCCCCGACATGGTCGCCAACCGCATCGCCGACGTACAGCTGCCCGCCGCCCTGCGTACCGCCGTCAAGGACTCCCTGCTGGGCCTGCTGTCCGAGCAGTCCTCCCTGTCCCACCCCGACGTAGGCTCCCTGTGGCGCGACATCTGCGAGAACTGCGACCTGGGCATCTCCACCCTGACAACCCTCGTGTCATCCTCGCTACCGGGCGGGCGCAACCGTCTGCGCAAAATGCTCGGCGAGCGCGTCAAGCGCATCACCGTCAAGCCCTTCATGGACCTGCACACCATGATCGAGGAGCGCCTCCTGCAGTGCTGCGTCCACGTGGCCACCCGCCGCACGGACGAGACCGGCACGCAGGACCAGTGCGCCCCGTTCTGCGCCGTACAGGCCTGGCCCGCCCTGTCGGCCCAGCGCCTCCCACGCGCGACAAGCCCACTGCTGCCGTTGTCTCCCCGCCCGGCCGCGACCGAGGCGGCCTCATGACAGGCCGGCTGCCGACCTCGCCGCCCCCACCCACGACCTCGGCCGCACCCGCGCCGTCGCTTCTCTCCTCGCCTTCGACGCCGCTCCCGACGTCGGCCTCACCCGTGACTTCGGCCGCGCCCGCGCAGTCGGTTTCCTCGTCGTCGTCGACACCGCCTCCGACGCCCGCCGCGTCCACAACATCGGCCGCGTCCACAACATCGGCCGCGTCCACAACATCGGCCTCGTCCGCGACGCCGGCTTCGTCCGCGTCCTCGGCTCTGCCCGCAAACTTGGCGAGGCCTTCGCGCTCGGGCGCGCAGCCGCCCTTATCGCCTTCCCCGGCGCCTGGCGGATCCGCGCCGTACGATCCGCTCCGTCTCTGCATCTACGCCACCATCGCGGCCCTGGCCTGGCTCCTGGGCCCGGTAGCGGTGGTCGGCTTCGCCCTGCTGGGCTTCGCCGGCTACGCCCGAGCCCGCCGCCGCGGCCTCACTCGCTCGAAGTGCATTCTGCGCGACACGCGGCTGGTCCTGACGTACCTGGCCGTCCTCGCCCTGGCCGGCCTCACGGCCATCGCCTGGCAGCTCTACCACCTGTTCACCTGAGCCGACGCCTGCGCTTCCGCGCGTGTCCAGGCCGCGCTTGTGCGCGTCCGCGCGCAGGTCGTTCAGCCGTGCGGAGGTTCTGCTGGCCCGGGAGCGACGGCAGGTCTACGGTTGGCTGCCGTGAGTGACCTGCCACCCGCGCTGGACCGCGGCCCCAACGGCTCGCCGAAGCCGGAGCGGCCAACGCCGCTGCCCGGCTGGCTGCGACGCACGGAGGCGGAGCAGCGCTGGCCCGCCGCGCTCGCCATCGCGGTCGCCATCGTCATCCACCTGGTCCTGCCGCCCGACCTGGCGCCGCGCCCGCGCTGGCTGCTCCCGGGCCTGGAGAGCGCCCTGCTGATCAGCATCGTCGCGGTCAACCCGCTGCGGATCAATCGCGAGACCCGCATCCTCCGGCCGCTGTCCATCGGCCTCACCGCCCTGCTGACGGTCGTCACCGCCTGGTCGGTCTGGCTGCTCGTACGCGCCCTCTTCGACCAGGCCCGTGCCGACCTGCCGCCGGCGCACCTGTTGCTGTGGGCCGCCGCGATCTGGCTGACCAACGTCATTGTGTTCGCCCTGTGGTACTGGGAGGCCGACCGCGGCGGGCCCGCGGCGCGCGCGGACGCGGACACCCCGCACCCCGACTTCCTCTTCCCCCAGATGCAGGTGCCCGAGCTGGTCCACCGCGACTGGGAGCCGGGCTTCTTCGACTACTTCTACCTGGCCTTCACCAACGCCACCGCGTTCAGCCCGACCGACACCATGCCCATGTCCAAATGGGCGAAGATGCTGATGGCCGCCGAGTCGGTGATCTCCCTGGTTACCGTGCTGCTGGTGGTGGCCCGCGCGGTCAACGTCATCGGCGGCTGAGAGCCGAGCAGGCCGAGCAGAAGGAACGAGATAGCCGAGATGGCACAGCCCTACCTGCACGACCACGTCACCTGCGTGGCCGCCCCGGCGACCTGGCTCTCGGGCCCCTCCGGGCGGCTCGCCGGCGGCGCCGACGGCCTCTACGTCGAGGACCGCCGCGTCCTGTCCCGACTCGTCGTCACCGTCGACGCCGCGGAGCCGGTTCCGATCGCCGTCCGCCGCACGGGCGCGGCCTCGGCCCATTTCTCGTCGGTACCGCAAGGGCCCACCCCCGCCGCCGACGCCCCCACGCTGACGCTGTCGCGTCGCCGGCTGGCCGAGCCGTCGGGCGGCACCGAGACCCTCACCCTGGCCAACGCCTCCCACGCGCCGATCACGGTCGACGTTGCGGTGCACGCGGCCACCGACTTCGCGGGGATGGGCGAGGTCCGGGCGGGGCGTGCCGCGAATGCCGGCCCCGCCGCCGGTCGGCCCCGGGCCGTGGCGGACTCTCAGGAGTACCTCGACTGGCACGCCGCCGACGGCATGTCTATTCGCATCCAAACAACCCCGCCCGCGCACATCGCCGCCGCGGACGCCCTCGACGACCCGCGCGCGGAGGCGCGCCCGTCCCTCGGGTCCGCGGCGACGCTGCGCTGGCACGCCACCGTGCCCGCGCGCGGAACCTGGTCCGCCGAGCTGCGCATCACCCGCACGGATGTGCCCCCGGTCGCCCGGCCCAAGCGGTTCAGCACCCTGCGCGTCGCCGCGGACGACCGGCGGCTCGACGCGCTCGTGCGGGCGAGCGTCCAGGACCTCGACGCGCTGCGCCGGACCGAGGGCGCGGACGCGTACTACGCCGCGGGCAGCCCCTGGTACCTGACCTTGTTCGGCCGCGACGCCCTCTGGGCCGCCCGCCTCGCGCTGCCGCTGGGCCACGACGCCGCCGCGGGCACGCTGCGCCTCCTCGCGGCCCGCCAGGGCGTCCGCCACCACCCGGAGACGGAGGAGGAACCGGGCCGGATCCTGCACGAGGTGCGTCGCGCCGGCACCGGCCACACACTGCCCCCGGTGTACTACGGCACAGTCGACGCGACGCCGCTGTTCGTGAGCGTCCTCGCCGACGCGTACCGGTGGGGCATGCCCCCGGCCGCCGTCCGCGCGCTCCTGCCCGCCGTACGCCGCGCCGTCGGCTGGCTGATGCGGCACGACGGCTTCGTGCGCTATGACACCGGCGGCACCGGCCTGACGAACCAGGGCTGGAAGGACTCCGCCGACGCCGTGCAGCACGCAGATGGCCGCCCGGCCCGCGGCCCGATCGCGCTGAGCGAGGTGCAGGCCTACGCCTACCGCGCCGCCCTGGATGGCGCCTGGCTCCTCGAGCAGTTCCCCGACGTCACCCCGGACGATGACGCGATCGGGGAGACCGGCGGCGACGCCCACGAGACAGCGGCGACCGGCAGTACCTTCCGCGACGCCACGGCGGCGTACGAGGCCGGCGACGGAGGCTACGACGCGGCGGGGGAGGCGAAGCGATGGCGCGATTGGGCACACGACCTCGCTGAGCGCTTCCGCGCGCGGTTCTGGTGCCCCGGCGGGCACCCCGCGACGGCCCTGGACGGCGCCGGTGAGCAGGTCGACCTCGTCGCCTCCAACATGGGCCACCTGCTAGGCACCGGCCTGCTCACCCCGCCGGAGAGCACCGCCGTGGCCGAGCGCCTCGCCACGCTGCGCTCGCCGTTCGGCATCCGCACGGCCGCGCCGGCGTCAGCGGGGTACAACTTCCTCTCCTATCACCTCGGCTCCGTCTGGCCGCACGACAACGCCGTGACGCTGCTGGGCCTGGCGCGTGACGGCCACCGCGCGGAGGCGTCGGCGGTCATCGCGGCCCTCCTGGACGCGGCCGAGCGCTTCGATTTCCGCTTCCCCGAGTTGTACGGCGGGGACGACCTGCCTACCCCGTACCCGACCGCGTGCCGCCCCCAGGCGTGGGCCGCGGCGGCCGGGCCGGCGATCCTGACCGCGCTGCTCGGGCTCGACGTCGACGTGCCGGCAGGGCGGATCACGTTCGCGCCGATCGCCCCGTCGCCGGTCGGCGCTTACCGCGTCCGCGGCCTGAAGGTGGCCGACGGGGAGCTCGACGTGAGCGTCACCGCCGCGGGCGAGCTCACGATCCACAATGGACCCATCGGCGTGACGTTCCACAACGCCGACGGCACGCCCGCCCGGATCGGCCGGCCGGGCCAGGCCGTTTTCTAGGCGCCCGCGCGCGGAGGCGTCAGCCGCAGCACCGTGCCGCTGCCGTCGTCGCTGATCAGCAGCGTCCCGTCGGTGTCGACCGCGGCGTCGACGGGACGGCCCCACCACTTGCCAGCGTCGTCGACGAACCCGGTCGCCAGGTCCACCGGTTCGCCGGGCCCGGCCGCGGTCCACGGGATGTACAGCACCTTGTACCCCGCGGGCTTCGTGCGGTTCCACGAGCCGTGCAGCGGCACGATCGCCGCCCCGTTGTAGAACGTCAGGCCCAGCGGGGCGCTGTGCGGCGGCAGGCCCAGGTCGATCGGGTCCGCCTTGGCGCAGTCGGCGTTCTGCCCGTCCCGGTTGAGCTCGTAGTCGCGCAGGAACGGCATATTGCGCAACCCGCGGTCGCTGTCAGGATTACAGAAGGGCCAGCCGTAGAAGCCGCCGTCGCGGACCTTGATGAACTCCTCGGGCGGGTAGTCGTCGACGAACTGCGCCATCCGCTTGCCCTTGTCCGACACACCGTCGCCGTCCACGTCGCGGTCGTCCGGCACCAGTGTGTTGTCGCGGTTGTTCACGACGATCCACAGCTCGTCGGTGCCCGGGCGGAACGCCAGCCCCTCGGCGTTGCGGATGCCGCGCGCCAGGAGGTGCCTGGACGCGTTGGTGCCGGCCGCGGCGTACGTGTAGATGGCAGCCCGCTGCGGGTCGCTCACGGTGTCCTGGACGCATGCGTTGCACGTGGAGGCGATCGACACGTACAGCGTCTCACCGTGCACCGCGATGTTCTTGAGCACGTGCGCGTACGCGCCGCGCAGCTCCGGGGTGCTGGTGTCGGGCAGCCCGTCGACCACGACCTGCCCGTCGTGCGCCTGGAGGTCGCCGTTGTCGTACGGGTAGCGCACGACGCGGTTCGACTCGGCGATGAACAGGTACATCTTTCCGTTCAGCGGCGCGAACACCATGTCGTGCGGCTGCCGCAGCCCCGAGGCGAACTCCGAGACCGCGCCCGCGCGTATGAGCTGCACCTTCCCGGCGCCCGGCTGCGACACCAGCAGGTCGCCGCTCGGCGTCAGCGCCATGAACCGTGCCTTGTCGACGCGCGCGTAGACCGACGCCGTCCAGCCGGCCGGCAACTGGAGGTACCGATCCCGATCGAACGGCGCGGTCGCGAGCGCGGGCGGCACCGCGACCTTGATCCGGGTCGGGCGTCCGAGCCCAGGGCCAGCGGGGGACGGCGAGCCGGCCGGGCCAGAACGATCCGGCCGCGCGGACGCGGACTCGGGCGAGTCCTTCGGCGCGTCCGAGCATGCGACAAGGGACAGCGAGCAGGCGAGTAGCAAGGTCCAGAGCTTGCGCATGGTGCCGACGCTACCGCTCCGTAAGCTTGAACGGTGCAGCTCATCGTTCTGGACCGGTCGACCTGGGAGGCCCGCCGCGCCGCCCACGAGGCGCGCGTGGACGCCTGGATCGAGCCGCATCTGGCCCGCCGCCGGCGCGGGCGGAAGCATCCGGTCGAGGACTTCCTCTTCACCTACTACTCGTACCGGCCCGCGCAGCTGCGCCGCTGGCACCCGGGCGCGGGCGTCGTCCTCGACGGGTCGGGCGAGGACGCGGCGACGGTGCCGGCCCGCCGTGCGGACGCGATCGCGTGGATCCGCGACCTGCTCGCCGCCACGGCCGCGCGGACGCCGTACCTGGCCTGCTTCGGCCTGCACGAGTGGGCGATGGTGTACCAGCAGACGCAGGACGAGCTGCGGCACAACGCGTGGCCCCTGCGCCTGGGCGCGCGGGGCACGGACACGGTCGTGGCGGCCGGGCGGATCCGGTGCAGCCACTTCGACGCGTTCCGCTTCTACACCGCGCCCGCGCGGCCGCTGAATCTGCTGCAGCCGACCCGGGAGACCCAGGCCGCCAACGAGCAGCCGGGCTGCCTGCACGCGAACATGGACCTCTACAAGCACGCGTACAAGCTCGCCCCGCTGGTGCCGGCCGAGCTCATCGCCGACTGTTTCGAGCTCGCCCGCGACGTCCGCACCCTCGACATGCGGGCCTCGCCGTACGACCTCGCCGACCTCGGCTACGAGCCGGTGCGGATCGAGACCGTGGAGGGAAGGACGCGGTACGTCGAGGAGCAGCGCTCCTTCGCCGAGCGCGCCGCCCCGCTGCGCGGCCGCCTCATCGCCGAGTGCGACAGGCTCCTGGAGGCCGTCGGTAACTGACCGCAGGGCGGAACCCGAACGCGCCCGCTTGGTGTATAAGTCGGATTCATGTTACGGCGGGAACTTGGGTCCGGGGAGTGGCGATGAGCGAGGTACGGCGGCGGCTAGGGCCCTTGCTGGGCATGTGGGACATGACCGCCACCGTGAACGGAAAGGTCACCATGCGCGGCTGGACGAGCTTCGCGTGGGCGGACGAGGGGGAGTTCCTCGTCCAACGCGCGGACGCGGACCCGCCGGGCGACGACGTGCCAAAGGAGTGGATCCTCAATTCGCCGTTCCCGACCACGTCGATCATCGGCTACGACGACGGCAGCAGGACCTTCACCATGCTGTACTCCGACGCCCGCGGCGTCCTGCGCGCCTACGGCATGGACCTCGACGGCGGCACCTGGCGGATCTGGCGCGCGGCCGAGGGCTTGAACCAGCGCTTCACCGGCGTCATCGACGCCGATGGCAAGCGCATCACGGCCCAGTGGGAGATGTCGAAGGACGGTCTCAGCTGGGCGAAGGACTTCGACATGACGTACACCCGTGGCTGAGGGCCATCACAGCATCTCTTAGCCTCGCCACAGCAACACACCCCTACCTTTCGTTGAGACGGCGCGCCCGCGCGGGGGCCGGCCGAGCCAGCGGAAGGAAGCCACCATGATCGAGGCTGTCGGCCTCACGAAACGTTACGGCGAGCGCGTCGCCGTCGACCGGCTGTCGTTCACGGTCCGCCCCGGCCAGGTCACCGGGTTTCTCGGTCCCAACGGGGCGGGCAAGTCGACCACGATGCGCATGATCCTGGGCCTGGACGCGCCCACGGACGGCACCGTCACGGTCAACGGGCGCCCATTCGCCACCCTGGACAACCCGATGCGCGAGGTCGGCGCGCTGCTGGACGCCAAGGCCATCCACGGCGGGCGTAGCGCGTACCACCACCTGCTGTGCCTCGCGCAGAGCAACAACCTGCCGCGCCGCCGCGTCGACGAGGTCCTCGACATCGTCGGCCTCACCAGCGTCGCGCGGAAGCACTCCAAGGGATTCTCGCTCGGCATGGGCCAGCGGCTCGGCATCGCGACCGCGCTGCTCGGCGATCCGAAGGTGCTCATGTTCGACGAGCCGGTCAACGGCCTCGATCCCGAGGGCATCCTGTGGATCCGCAACCTGATGCGCTCCCTGGCCGCCGAGGGCCGCACCGTGCTCGTCTCCAGCCACCTCATGTCGGAGATGGAGCACACCGCCGACCACCTGCTCGTGATCGGACGGGGCCGCATGATTGCGGACTGCACGGTGCGCGAGTTCATCGACCGCAACTCGGCGCTCGCCGTCCGCGCGCGGACGCCCGACGCCGCGCGCCTCGCCGGCCTCGTCACCGCCGCCGGCGGCAACGCCGCGCCCGAGCCCGATGGCGCGCTGCTCATCACGGAGCTGCCGCTCCCGCGCGTCGGCGACCTGGCGTTCGACAACGGTGTCCGGCTGCACGAACTCTCGCCGCTGCAGGCGTCCCTGGAGCAGGCGTTCATGGAACTGACCAAGGATAGCGTCGAGTACCACGCGGCAATTCCGGGAGAAAAGCAATGACCGATGTCGTACTTCCACGAGCAGGCCTATCCGGCATGCTGCGCTCCGAGTGGACGAAGCTGCGCACCGTGCGCTCCACGGTGTGGTCCATCGTCGCCATGGCCGGCATCGCGATCGGCCTGATGTCGATCATCTCCTGGGCGGTGATGCGCCAGTGGGAGGACACCGACCCGTCGAGCCAGAGCTACCTGCGCCAGCACCCGCTCGACATCGTCATCGCCCGCCCCGTGTTGATCGCCCAGCTCGTGATCGCGGTCCTCGGTGTGATGGTCATCTCGGCGGAGTACACCACCGGCATGATCCGCTCCACCCTCCAGGCGCAGCCGCGCCGCCTCACCGTCCTCGCCGCGAAGATCCTGGTATTCGCCGCCCTGATGCTCGTCGTCGGCGAATTGCTCTCCTTCGGCGCGTTCTTCCTGGGCCGCGCCATCATCGCCGACCACATCCCGGTCTCGCTGGGCGACCCGGGTGTGGCCCGCTCGGTCGTCGGCGCCGGCCTCTTCATGGCCATGCTGGGGCTGTTCTCGCTGGCATTCGGGGCCATCATCCGCCACACCGCGGGCGCCATGACCACCGTGCTGGGCCTGATCCTGATCGTGTCGCAGCTGACCGGTTTCCTGCCCGGCAGCTGGGGCGCGCACATCCACGCGTGGATGCCCACGAACGCCGGCGAGCGTATCTTCGAGCCCACCCTGCCCCCGGACGCGCTGCTGACCCAGTGGCAGGGCTTCGCGGTCTTCAGCGGCTGGACGGTGCTGCTACTGGCCGTGGCCGCGTACCTGTTCAAGACCCGCGACGCCTGATCCGCCCTTCTCGTCCGGCTGGTCTCGTCCTCCTCTCCTCGTTTCTCCCGTCTTGCCCCAGTGACCGCGCATCGTTCCCGCCGACGGCCCGGGAGCGACGCGCGGTCACGGTCTTCATGCCTCCGGGCTGGGTGGGCTGGGTGAACCTGGCCACCGCGCGGGCGCGGTGTGGTTGTGCCGGGCCGATCAGGACGACGCGAGCCGGACGACCTCATCGGCGCAGCCCCACGACAGCGTGACGCCCGCGCCGCCGTGCCCGTAGCTGTGGACGAGGCGGGTGCCGCCCGGCAGTGGCGTCGAATCCGGCTCCACCCGCGGGCCTCCATGCCGCGCCGGGCGCAGCCCCACCGCCTCCCACAGCGGCCGCGCCCCGGTCAGCTCCGGGACCAGGTCGGTGCACCGGCGCAGGATCGCCTCGGTCGTTGGCGGGTCGACGGTCTCGGACCAGTCGCCGGGCTGGAACGTCCCGCCGAGGACGACGTCACCTGAGCGCGGGTGGACATACGTCATGCCGTCCGGGTGGTCCTCGTCCCGGACCGACGTCACCAGGCCCGGGTTGGCCACGCCGACGATCTGCCCCCGGGCCGGGAACACGGCCGGGTCCTCCGCGAGGACGCGCGCCGCCAGGCCGGTCGCGTTGACCACGGTCCCCGCCTGCCCCGTGAGGTCGGCCAGCCGCTCGACGCGCCCGCGCGTGAGCGTGCCGCCGGACTGCCGCACCCGGTCGGCGAGCCATCCGAGGTACGGCTCCATCTCGACCGAGGGCACGGTGAAGCGCCATTCGCCCGGATGCGCCGCGAAGTCCGGCACCGCGGCCGACCACCATGGCGTGCCGGCCGGGCGGCGTAGCAGCATACGCGTCGGACGCGGGGCGACGCCGGGGACGCCGGCGGCGGCCTGGGCCATGAGCTCGTCGTACGTTCGGTGCGCCCACGCGAGGACGCGCGGGTCGCCTTCGGTGTGCGTCGGGTACCACACCGCCGCTGCCAGCCGGGAAACCGTCCGGGTGGGCTCGTCCGCCGTCACCACGCGCACCCGCGCGCCGCTCTCGAGCAGCCGCACCGCACAGGTCAGGCCGATCACGCCGGCGCCGAGCACGATCACATCTTCCATGTCTCCAGGCAAACAGCGTCCGGACGCGATGTCCAAGTCGCATACGGTACCGCGCGATAAGCCGCGCTTATGCTCTGGCGATGGAGCTGCGACGGCTGCGGTACTTCGTAGTGCTGGCCGAGGAACTGCACTTCACCCGCGCGGCCGCGCGCCTGCACATCGCGCAGCCGGCGCTGAGCCAGCAGGTTCGTGCGCTCGAGCGTGAGTTCGGCGCCCGGCTCATCGACCGCGGCGCGGGGGCGTGCACGCTGACCCAGGTGGGCGCCGTCGTTGCCGCCGAGGCGGCGGTGCTGCTCGCCCAGGCTGACGCCGCGCGGGAGCGCATCGCGGCGGCCGCGCGCGGGCAGGGTGGCCAGATCCGTCTCGCGTACACCCGATCGGCCCGCGGCGGACGCGTCGACGCCCTCGTGGAGCGCTTCCGCGCGCAGAATCCGCTCGTCGAGGTCCTCCCCGAGACCGGCTGGCACGCCCCGAACGTCGCGGGCCTGCTCGCCGGGCGGTACGACGCGGCCTTCGTCCGGCCGCCGTTGGACGACCCCGGCATCGGCTGGCGCCTGGTCGACATCGAGGAGCTGCGCCTCGCGCTGCCGGTGGGTCACCCGCTGGCCCGTCTTCGCCGCATCTCGCGGGAGGCGGTGGCCGGCGAACCGGCGGTCATGTGGCCGCGGGAGAACGGCCCCGGCATGTTCGATCGCATCGTCGCGCAGGTGTGGCCGTCCGGCGGCTTCAACCTGATCCGCTACGAGCCCGACGACGAGCAGCTCCTGCGCGCGGTCGCGGCGGGCGGCGTCCTCGCGGCGGTACCGGAGGGCCGCGCGAAGGCGTTGCGCCTGCGCGGCGTGGTGCTGCGCCGCTTCACGCCGCCGGTCCCGACCGTCGACATCGGCCTCGCGTGGAACGAGCGGACTGTCACCCCGGTGGTGCGCCGCCTCCTCGCGACCCTGGAGGAGCTCTGAGCCACCACGCGGGCGTGTCGTGTGATCGCAGTCGGTCGGGGCGGCGCGTCCGGGTACGCCGCCCCTGGCCGTGGCGGTCAGGCCCGGATGAACGCGAGCAGGTCGGCGTTGAGCGCAGCCTCGTAGGCGCCGACGATGCCGTGTGACGCGCCGGGGTACACCTTGAGCGTCGCGTCCTTCAGCAGTTGCACCGTCTTGGGCGCGGCCGCTTGGATGGGCACGATCTGGTCGTCGTCGCCGTGCGCGACGAAGACGGGGATGTCGATCCGCTTGAGGTCCTCGGTGAAGTCGGTCTCCGAGAACTCCTTGACGCAGTCGTACGCGGCCTTGAGTCCCACCTGCATGCTCAGCAGCCAGAACTGGTCACGCATGCCCTGCGACACGGTGCTGCCCGGACGGTTGGCGCCGTAGAACGGCGCGCTCAGGCCGCGGTAGAACTGCGAGCGGTCGGCCGCCAGCTCTGTCCGGATGGCGTCGAATGCCTCCAGCGGCGTGCCCTCCGGGTTGGCGTCGGTCTTGAGCATCAGCGGCGGCACCGCACCGACCAGGACGGCCTTCGCCACGCGCGACGTACCGTGGCGCCCGAGGTACCGTGTGACCTCGCCGCCGCCGGTGGAGTGACCGACCACGATCGCGTCGGTGAGGCCGAGCTGGTCGATGACTTCGGCGAGGTCGTCGGCGTACTGGTCCATGGTGTTGCCGTTCCATGTCTGCGTGGATCGGCCGTGGCCCCGGCGGTCGTGGGCGATCGCGCGGAAGCCGTTGGAGGCCAGCAGCATCAGCTGGTTGTCCCAGGCGTCGGCGTTGAGTGGCCAGCCGTGGCTCAACACGACGGGTCGGCCCGCACCCCAGTCCTTGTAGAAGATCTGAGCGCCGTCGGACGTGGCGATGTAGGGCATGGCATCTCCTCGCGACTGGGTGCGAGCCGGGTGTGGGCGGGCTCGTGCAGCCCTGCTGACCACGATGGAGCCGGATAAACCCGCACCAGCCGGCAACGTTCACGGCCACGTGACGGTCCGGCCGACCCCGATGACTCGAGGGGTGACCTCATGGGTGAGGCGCGGGTGCGTGGCGTGAGTCCGGCGGCGGCCGCGTCCGCGCACCGGGACGCCCGCGTCGGGCGTGTGCCGCGACCGCGCCTCGGAGGTGCCCGCGTCGGCGTTCGCGGGTGGCGCGGAGCACCACGAAGCGGTAGCAGTCGCTGCGGGTCGCGTCCGCGCGGGGGTGTGGTCCGGCTGGGAGCCGTGTCCACTCGCGTCCGCGCGGAGGCATCCAGGTCACTCGTGCGTGCGGGCGCCTGCGAAGGGCCGAGCGCCGTTGGGCGGATCGATCCTCGTGGGCACCTCAAAGGGTGATGAACCCTACCTTAAGAGTGGTGTTTCATTGAGCTACATTCATAAAGGTTATTTACTGTTAACAATCCTTCCATTACATTGACGGGACCACCCCCACCGCTGGAAGGAGCGATTGGATGCGTAAAGCGATCGCTGCGGTACTCATGACACTGGCCACCGCGGCCGCCGCACTGCTGGTGACGGTGTCCCCGGCATCGGCGCATGGGTACATCTCCTCACCGCCCAGCCGCCAGGCGATGTGCGCGCAAGGGCGCGTCGCCAACTGCGGCGCCATCGTGTACGAGCCGCAGAGCGTCGAGGGTCCGAAGGGCCTGACGAGCTGCAGCGGCGGCAATAGCCGTTTCGCCCAACTCGACAACCCGAACATGGGTTGGCCGGCGACGTCGGTCGGCAACACTGTCACCTTCAACTGGGTGTTCACCGCCCGCCACGCCACGGCGAACTTCGAGTACTTCGTCGGCGGCACCCGCATCGCGCTCATTGATGGCGGCGGCAGGCAGCCCGACGCGACCGCGTCGCACACGGTGAACCTCGGCGGGCGGACCGGCCGGATCCTCGTGCTGGCCCGCTGGAACGTCGCCGACACCGTCAACGCGTTCTACTCGTGCATCGACCTGCAGGTCGGTGGCGGCGGCAGCAACCCGACGCCGACGCCCACGCAGCCCACGACGTCCCCGTCGACCTCACCCACCTCCTCGCCGACCTCGCAGCCGCCGGCGGGCACGACCACCTGGGCCGCCGGCACCGCGTACAAGGTCGGCGACCGCGTCACGTACAACGGTGTGACCTACCAGTGCCTCCAGGCGCACACCGCGATCCCGGGCTGGGAGCCGCCCAACGTCCAGGCCCTGTGGAAGCGCGTCTGAACCTCGGTACCGCTCGAAAGCGGTGGCGTCCCGAGCATCGGGACGCCACCCCCGCGCAAGGAGACCCCGAAACATGAAACGCTTCGCGCTCCTTCTCGCGGCGTTCCTGCTGGCGGGCTGCGCCGCCGCCCCGGCGCAGCCCGCCCCCGCAGGCACCGAGCAACGCGTCTTCAACGACACCGACGTCATGTTCAGCCAGATGATGGTCGCGCATCACAGCCAGGCGCTGGAGATGGTCCGCCTGGCCCGGACGAACGCGGTGCGTGAGGACATACGCACCCTCGCGGCCGCGATCGAAGTCACCGAGACCGACGAGCTCAAGACCATGCAGGTGTGGCTCCGCACCTGGGGCCAGCCGCCGGCCGCGGACCCGTCCGCGCACGACGCCCACGGCGGGGCGCACGGCACCAACCCCGACGACATCAAGGCGCTCGGAGCCGCCAGCGGCGCAGAGTTCGAGACCAAGTTCCTCAACATGCTCATCGCGCACCAGCACAATGCGATCGAGATGGCCCGGATGGAGACCGGCACCGGCGTGAACCCCGGCGCCCTCGACCTGGCCCGGCGCATCGACGAGTCGAGGACCGCCGAAATTCAGCAGATGCTGCGGTACCTCAACCAGCCATCCTGACGCCACGCCCCGCACCCGGCGTCGTCGTAGCCGCCCGCGCCCGTATTTCGGCCGCTGTCGTTCGGCTCCGTCGGCGCCGGGTATAGGCGTCTTCGCGCCCGCGTCTTCGCGCCCGCGCGCAAACGTGGGCGCACCAGGCCCGCGTTGCGAGTCATGGCCAACGCGTTCGTGCCTGTGCGGCGTGGTTGGAAAGCCGTTCTGCCCGTCCGCGCGGGCGTGTCCGGATCACGCCGCGCACGGGCGTGCCCGGTTCATGCGGCGTCCGGGCGGGTTCGACATCGAGGCCCTCGCTGCCGTGGCGGGGCGCGGGGTCCATGATGGCGGCTGTATCCCGGGTGGCGGGCAGCATGGCTTTGGAAACGGGGCTTCGGGATTGGCCCCATCGTGGCGAGGAGGCGCGGATGGCCGGGCGGCTGAGGAACTGGGCCGGAAACATCGAGTTCGGGGCGGCTCGGGTGCACCGGCCCGAGACGGTCGAGCAGGTGCAGCACATCGTGGCCGGCGCCGAGCGGGTGCGCGTGCTCGGTACCGGGCACTCGTTCAATCCGATCGCGGACACGCCCGGGGACCTCATCAGCGTCGCCGGGCTGCCGGCCGACATCCGGATCGACGCGGAGCGGGGCACGGTCAGCGTCGCCGGCGGGGTGCGGTACGGCGAGCTGGCCGAGCGGCTGGACGCCGCCGGGTACGCGTTGCACAACCTCGGGTCGCTACCGCACATCTCGGTCGCGGGCGCGGTCGCGACCGGCACGCACGGGTCCGGGGTCGGGCTGGGCAACCTGGCGACCGCCGTCGCCGCGATCGAGCTCGTCACCGCGGACGGCGAGCTGGTGTCGCTGCGGCGCGGGGACGCCGACTTCCCGGGCAGTGTCGTCGCGCTCGGGGCGCTCGGCGTGGTCGTGCGGGTGACGCTGGACGTCGTTCCGGCGTACCAGGTGAGCCAGCACGTCTTCGAGCACCTGCCCCGCGCGCGGCTGGACGCGCACTGGGAGGAGATCGCGGCCGCGGGGTACAGCGTGAGCCTGTTCACCGGCTGGACCGGCGACACCGTCGACCAGGTGTGGGTCAAGCGGCGCGACGGTGACGCACCCGCGCCCGCGGAGTTGTTCGGGGCCAAAGCGGCCGGCGGGCCGCGGCATCCGATCGCGGCCATGTCGCCAGTGCACTGCACCGAGCAGGGCGGCGTGCCCGGGCCATGGCACACGCGGCTGCCGCACTTCAAGCTGGAGTTCACCCCGAGCAGCGGCGAGGAGCTGCAAACGGAGTACTTCGTGGCGCGCGCGGAAGCGGTCGCCGCGTTCGCGGCAGTGGACCGCGTGCGGCATCTGGTCGCGCCCGCGCTGCAGATCTCCGAGATCCGCACGGTCGCGGCGGACGACCTGTGGCTCAGCCCGCACTACGAGCGCGACAGCGTGGCGCTGCACTTCACCTGGGTACCGAATAATGATCTTGTGCTTCGGGCGGTTGAGGCGCTGGAGGAGCAACTCGCGCCGCTGGGGGCGCGGCCGCACTGGGGCAAGGTCTTCCGGCGCGCGCCGCGCTACCCGCGCTCGGCGGACTTCGCCGCCCTTGCCGCGCGGCTGGACCCGCGAGGCGCCTTCCGCAACGCGTTCGTGCGGCGCCACTTGCTCGGGGAGTAGATTTCCACCCGTGCGTATCGCTCGTTTCGCCCACAGCAGTGGCATGTCGTTCGGGGTCGTCGAGGGTGAGCCCGCGGCCGGCGTCTCCGGCCTGACCGTCGCCGAGATCGACGGTCACCCGTTCGGGGACGTCCGGTTCACCGGACAGCGCTGGGCCGTTGCCGACGTGCGGCTCCTCTCGCCCATTCTGCCCAGCAAGGTGGTGTGCGTCGGGCGCAACTACGCCGACCACGCGGCCGAGCTGGGCAATGACGTGCCGAAGGAGCCGCTGCTCTTCCTCAAGCCGTCCACCTCCATCATTGGCCCCAACGACGCGATCCGGCTGCCTCCGCAGTCGCAGCGGGTCGAGCACGAGGCCGAGCTCGCCGTCGTGATCGGCGTCACCGGCGCACGCCGCGTCGACCGCGCGGGCGCCGTCGCGGCGATCTTCGGGTACACCTGCGCGAACGACGTGACCGCGCGCGACCTGCAGCGCAAGGACGTGCAGTTCACGCGCGCGAAGGGCTTCGACTCGTTCTGCCCGATCGGCCCATGGATCGTCACCGGCACGGACGTCGGCGACGTCGAGGTGCGTTGCGAGGTCAACGAGGAGGTCCGCCAGCTCGGCCGCACCAAGGACATGATCTTCGACGTACCGACGCTTGTGTCATATGTGTCACACGTGATGACACTGCTGCCCGGCGACGTGATCCTCACCGGCACCCCGGCCGGCGTCTCCCCGATCGTGGCCGGCGACGAGGTCGTGGTCTCGATCGAGGGCATCGGCGCGCTCAGCAACAGGGTCCTGACCTTGGAATAAGCGCGTTGCAGATAACCGATTTGGCGTGGAAGGGGACCTCCGGTAAAGTTCTCTTCCGGCGCGGTAAGCGCCGATGGGGTATGGGGTAATTGGCAGCCCGACTGATTCTGGCTCAGTTAGTCTAGGTTCGAGTCCTGGTACCCCAGCGCCGCAGCAAGATCGCGGTGCTGGTAGTGTTTCACCGCACGTCAGCACGCACTGGGGCCCCGTCGTCTAGCGGCCCAGGACGCCGCCCTCTCAAGGCGGTAGCGCCGGTTCGAATCCGGTCGGGGCTACACGGAGATCCGCGTTTCCTTCGGGAGGCGCGGTTTTTCGTTTGGTACCCGCATTCGCGCCCGACGCCGCCCGAGCGCTCGACTAGGGCCGGGCTCGGCGTCGCCCGTGCTGTACGTCACTCCGCCACATTCGGACCTCCCTCCGCGTGTCCGCGCCCTGCACGCCTGGCCCTGCTGTCCCCTCGTGTGCGTGGCCGCACGGTCGGACGCTGGGCGCCTCGGACGCCAGGGCGCGCTGGCCCCGGGTCGGGCCCACACGCGCGGGCGCGGCCTGAGCGCGGCGGGTCAACCCCATGACGATCCGGACATGCGGCGCTGCGTCCCGGCCGTCTTGGCCAACGCCTTCACCCAATCGTCGGCGGAACCTCACCGTCCGCGATCGCCAATGCCGCGAGTCCGGGACGCCGAACGAGTGATCGGTGGGTAGCCGGCATCCGCCCAACGCCGCCGTCGGGTCGCCGATGGGCCGCGATGACCCTGGCGCCACCGGAGAGGGCGCCGAGCGCGCTCAGGATGCCCGATCCGGCGGCGGGGGTACGGGGGGAGAGTCCGCCTATCCCGACGAGTCGCACGCGGGCGTAGAGGCCGTTGTCGCCCGCCCGCCCGGCCCCGTGATGCCCTTGAGTTCGGCGCGGGCAGGTTCGGCAGCGTGCAACCCGGCTGCGCCGTCGTCGGCTGGCAGGTCGCCGCCCGGCGTCAGTCAGGCGAGGTATCCCGGAAACAGGGCTGGGGTGACCTTGCCAGCGGATCAGTCCAGCCGATCGCGGGCTGATCCGCTGACAAGGTCGCCATCTCAGCCGACCGGAACCAGGCACCTTCGGCCAGGGAAGCCCCGCGTTGCCTCCGTGCCTGAAGCGTCCCCGCCCAGAAGCCTCTGCGTTGCCTCCGCGCCCGGGGAAACCGTCTCGCCTCCGTGGGAGCGGCGTCCGTGGCCTGAGGGTCCCGTTCCGAGTGCCGGCAGCACGTGCTCGTCGGCGGCTACGAAGCCCACGCCGTCCGTCCCGCGCTTGCGCTGCACGGCGTCCGGCGCCGCTCGCACCGTGCCGCCGTCCGTCGCCGAGCACGCGCCCAGGCGACCGCCCGATCCGGATGCACGGGCGCGGCCCACGTCGCCACCCCGGCGAGCCCGGCCTGGAACCACGACGCCGCGCCCGCGCCCGTCAGCGGGCGTGGGCGCGGCGCCCATCCGTTCACAACTGGGTGGCGATCCCCAGGACGGCCGCGATGAACACGAACAGCCCGATCATCGCCGTCATACAGCCGCCCCGGCCGCTGCCGCCGTTGCCGTTCGGCTGCGCGGGCGGTGGCAGCTGCGGCTCCTGCGGTGCGGGAGGGGAGTCCGGTGCGTCGGGCCCGCTCGGGCCGTGGTCCGACGGGGAGGCCGGCGTCCCCGACGTCGGGGTGGAGTGGATGCCCGCCGAGCCGTCCGGCTCGGGGCTGGCAGGTGTGGTGGAGTCGGGCACTGGCGTTCCTTCCAGCTGATGCGCTCCGGGACCGCGCCCCGGATCCGCGGATGCAGGACGCGGCCACGCCCGGCGCTCCCGGACGCTCCGGACGGCACGTCTCGCCGATCGTAGGCGCGTCCGCGTGGCGCGCAACCCCGTGCGGCGCCATCGTGGCCGGGACCAGCGCATCGGCGCAGCGCCCGACCCGTCCGCGCGTGGTTCGCCGAGCCGGAGCTCCGTCTGGACACCCTCGGGTACCCGCACGGCCGCGGCGGCCATGCCCGAGGCGCCCATGGGGCGTCGAGACCCCAGACACTCAAGGCCGACCTCGAAGAGCCGCAGGCGAGCACCGAAGGACGCATGCCGCCAGGCATAGGAGTGGGACACGCAGGGAGCACAAACGCCCGGCCGGAAGCTGACCGGCCGGGCGGAGGACGTGCGAATCGCGCGCGTGCGGTAGCGAGGCAGGGGAGGAGCGAACCGGCTACAGGCCGGACAGACGCTGCCCGGCCCGAACGACGGCCATCGCGTGGCGATCGCCCGGGCGCCGGCCCAGGCGCTCGATCGGCCCGGAAATGCTGATCGCCGCGATGACCCGGCCCGTGCGGTCCCGGATCGGCGCGGAAACGCTCGCCACGCCGACCTCGCGCTCCGCCACGCTCTGGGCCCAGCCGCGCCGCCGCACCTCCGCGAGGGTGCGCCCGGTGAACTTGCAGCGCGGCAGCAGCGGCATCACGGCCTCGGGCGGCTCCCACGCCAGGAGGACCTGTGCGGCAGAGCCGGCAGTCATCGGCAGCACGGCGCCGATCGGCACCGTGTCACGCAGCCCGCTGGCCCGCTCGGCCGCGGCGACGCACAGGCGTTCGTCGGCGCGGCGCAGGTACAGCTGCGCGCTCTCGCCAGTCGCGTCGCGCAGCGCGGTCAGCATCGGCTCGGCGGCGGTGAGCAGGACGTCCGGTGCGGCGTTGGCCAGCTCGCCGAGCCGCGGGCCCGGGCGCCAGCGGCCCTGGGCGTCGCGCACGAGCAAGCGGTGGATCTCCAACGCCTGCGCCAGGCGATGCGCGGTGGCGCGCGGAAGCTTGGTCCGCTCCACCAATTCCGCCAGGCTGGCGCCGTCGACGCAGGCGGCAAGGATGACAACCGCCTTGTCGAGCACGCCCACACCGCTCATACTGTGTCCCACAGACCGAAACATACCTCCCAAATTTTAGGATGTCCAGATGGTGGGAGAAGCCCGACAGCAGCCGCGTACGCTGGCGGAGAAGGTGTGGGACGCGCACGTCGTACGCACCGCCGCCGGTGAGCCCGATCTGCTCTACATCGACCTGCACCTGCTGCACGAGGTCACCAGCCCGCAGGCATTCGACGGCCTGCGCATGTCCGGCCGCCCCGTGCGGCGCCGCGACCTGACGATCGCGACCGAAGACCACAACACGCCTACCGACAACCTGCTGACGATCAGCGATCCGGTGTCACGCACCCAGATCGAGACGCTGCGTCGCAACTGCGCCGAGTTCGGCATCCGGCTGCACTCGCTCGGCGACGAGCAGCAGGGCGTGGTCCACGTCATGGGACCGCAGCTCGGCCTCACCCAGCCCGGCATGACCATCGTGTGCGGCGACTCGCACACCTCCACGCACGGTGCATTCGGCGCCCTCGCGTTCGGCATCGGTACGTCCGAGGTGGAGCACGTCCTGGCGACGCAGACGCTGTCGCAGGCGCGCCCGCGCACCATGGCGGTCAACGTCGTCGGCGAACTCGGCCCCGACGTCACCGCCAAGGACCTGGTGCTGGCGCTCATCACCCAGGTGGGCACGGGCGGCGGCCGCGGGCACGTCGTGGAGTACCGCGGCCCGGCGATCGAGAAGCTGTCCATGGAGGGTCGGATGACCATCTCCAACATGTCGATCGAGTGGGGCGCCAAGGCCGGCATGATCGCGCCGGACGAGACGACCTTCGCCTACATCGAGGGCCGGCAGTACGCGCCGAAGGGCGAGGAGTGGGAGCGCGCCAAGGAGTACTGGCGCAGCCTTCGCACCGACGACGGCGCCAAGTTCGACACCGAGGTGACGCTGGACGTCTCGCAGCTCACCCCGTTCGTCACCTGGGGCACCAACCCGGGCCAGGGCGCGCCGCTGGGCGGCTTCGTCCCCAGCCCGGACGACTTCGCCGAGAGCGCGGAGCGCGTCGCCGCGCAGAAGGCGCTGGAGTACATGGCGCTCACCCCCGGCACGGCGATGCGCGAGATCCCGGTGGACGTGGTGTTCCTCGGCTCGTGCACCAACGGCCGGCTCGAGGACCTGCGCGCCGCCGCCGAGGTGCTGCGCGGGCGCAAGGTCGCCGACGGCGTTCGGATGCTCGTGGTGCCCGGCTCGGCCTCCGTGCGCGCGGCCGCGGAGCAGGAGGGCCTCGATCAGGTCTTCACCGCCTCCGGGGCCGAGTGGCGCTTCGCCGGCTGCTCCATGTGCCTGGGCATGAACCCGGACACGCTGAAGCCGGGCGAGCGCTCCGCCTCGACCTCCAACCGCAATTTCGAGGGGCGTCAGGGTCGCGGTGGTCGCACCCACCTGGTCTCGCCCCCGGTCGCCGCGGCGACCGCCGTTGCCGGTCGCCTCGCAGCCCCCGCCGACCTGAACTAAAAGGGACACGAACATGGAGAAGTTCACCGTCCACACCGGCACCGCGGTACCGCTGCGCCGGTCCAACGTGGACACCGACCAGATCATCCCCGCCGTCTACCTCAAGCGCGTCACCCGCACCGGGTTCGCCGACGGGCTGTTCAACGCCTGGCGTTCCGACCCGGAATTCGTGCTCAACAATCCGGCTTACGAGGGCGCCTCGATCCTCGTCGCCGGACCCGAGTTCGGCACCGGATCCTCGCGTGAGCATGCCGTTTGGGCGCTGCAGGACTACGGATTCCGGGCCGTCGTCGCCCCCCGTTTCGGTGACATCTTCCGCGGCAACGCGCTCAAGGCCGGGCTGCTGCCCGTCGAACTCGGCCTCGAAAACGTCGAGACCCTGTGGGCCGCGATCGAGGCCGACCCGAAGCTCGCGGTAACGGTCGACCTGGAGTCGCGCCAGTTGCGCGCGGGCGCCCACGAATGGGCCTTCCCACTGGACGATTTCAGTCGTTGGCGGCTGCTGGAAGGCCTCGACGACATCGGCCTCACCCTTCGCCACGAGGACGCTATCACCGCCTTCGAACAAGGCCGTCCGGAGTGGACACCCGTCGTTCACTAGCCCCCGCAGGGCGTCTCGATGAGCCACCGGTCAAAATCCGTTACTCCACAACGATTTCTTTTCCGTCATATGTTTGTATCCTGTGTGCGTTGGGATACCTTGCCCACAGGGACTTCAATTCTGGTACGGGAGGAAACGTGAACAAGGCCGAGCTCATCGAGGCGCTCAGCGCTCGCCTGGGCGACAAGAAGTCGGCGAACGCGGCGCTGGACGCGGTGCTGGCCGAGATCCAGGCCGCGGTGACCAAGGGCGACAAGGTCGCCATCACCGGTTTCGGCGTGTTCGAGAAGCGCATTCGTGGTGCGAGAACCGCCCGCAACCCGCGCACCGGTGAAGCGGTGAAGGTGAAGAAGACGTCGGTACCCGCGTTCCGCGCCGGCGCCAGCTTCCGCGAGATGGTCGCCAGCGGCAAGGTGCCGAAGGTCGCCGCGGCAAAGAAGGCCGTCGCGACCAAGGCCGCCGCGAAGGCGACGACCGCCAAAGCGACGACCGCCAAGGCCACCACGGCGAAGGCGACGACGGCCAAGGCCGCTCCGGCCAAGGCTGCCGCCACCAAGGCCGCCGCCAAGGCCGCTCCGGCCAAGGCTGCCGCCGCCAAGGCGGCGCCGGCGAAGAAGGCCGCCGCCAAGACGACCCGCGCCGCGGCGTCCACGGCGGCGCGTAAGACGACGACGGCCACCACGGCCGCCGCCAAGACCACCACGGCCGCCAAGAAGGCGCCGGCCAAGAAGGCCGCCGCCAAGTAAGGAAGCAAGCAACGGAAAAGGGCGGCGCCGCGAATCGCGGCGCCGCCCTTTCGCCTTTCCGCTTTCGACTACCGCAGCGTCACCGGCGTCAGCCTGTCCCGCCCGACGATGCGCCCGGCCGAGAAGCACAGCACCCATCCGGCGCCCTTGCGGGTGTGGAAATTGACGTCGCTGCGCTTCGTCAGCGCCGTGAGCAGCGGCGGCATCAGCTTGCCCTGGCTGCACACCACGGTCGTGCCGCCGCGTTCGGCCAACTCGGCCAGCGCCGCGGCGGCCGGCTCAGGCTCCCGCAGCTCGTCGAACGTCGCGTCGACCTCCACCGGCATCCCCAACGGCTCCAAGGTCTGGCGGCACCGCAGGGGGGTGGCCGACACCACCCGGTCCGGCCGTAGCAGCGCCAGCAGCCCGCTCAGGGCCCGGGCGTCGCGTTCCCCGACGGGCTCCAGGGGCCGCTCGGCGTCCGGGCCGGTCCATTCCTGCCGCCGACCGGCCTTCGCGTGACGTACCAGCGCTACCACCCCGGTGACCGGCGGCAGGCCAAGGAACGCGCGCACCACGCCCCGGTCGTGCGCGTAGCTCAGCGCCGACTGCGCGTCGGCGACCGACACCCACCGGGCCTCCTCGATCTCGTCGTCGGCCGGCCGCGGCGCCCACGCGGCCGCGCGCATCGACCAGAAGTCGACGAGCTTCTCCACGCCCGGCTCGCCGGTGAGGTACCTGATCGACGGCAGCCGCACCTGCGGTACCGCCTCCACCGACGTCTCCTCGAACACCTCGCGGACCGCGGCGGTCAGCTCATGCTCGCCCGGGTCGAGCTTGCCCTTGGGCAGCGACCAGTCGTTGTACCGGGGCCGGTGCACGAGCACGATCTCCGGCGCGCCGGCGCTGGTGTGCCGCCACACGACGCCGCCCGCGGCGCGAACCACCGAATTCACTTCAGCCATGCGATGTTCTTATCCTCCAGCACCGACTCCCACACGGACGGGAACTTCGCGCGGGCGCGCGTGACCGAGGCCCGCTCGCGTTCGAACAGCCGCCCCGCCGTGACCGCGAGGGCGTGGTCGCCGGGCGCGGCCGCGGCCGCGGCCAGCCACGCGTCCGCGGCGATCGCGGCGTCCTGATGCTCGCCGATCACTCCCTGCGCCCGCGCGATGGCCTTCGCCAGCAGTACCGCGTCGGGCCCGACGACCGCCGAGACCGCGTCGGCGGCATAGCGGGCCCGCTTCGCCCGCTTGCGGACCTCGTGCCAGTCGTCGTCGGGCAGGTCCGGGGTCAGCTCGCCGGCGCCGGGCACACCGCCCCCGCCGGACACCAGCCGCCGCCACGGCTTCCGCGCGATGCCCGGCAGCACCTCGTCGGCACGCTCCCGGGCCAGCTCCGACAGCCGCGGCGCCTGGACGGCCTCGACGAGCGCGTCGAGCAACCGCACGTACCGCCGCGAGTGCAGCGCCGCGTCCAGCACCGCCAGCGCCTGCTCCTGCCGTGCCGCCAGCGCCGCGTCGATGCTCTCCACCGCCTCCGGATCCGGCGGTACGAGCGGGTCGGCGGCGGCCGTGCGGTGCAGCCTCGCCCGCAGCACCTCGACGTCGCGCGCGCCCCCGAGCGCGGTGGCCAGCCATGCCAACTCCGCCCGCAGCGGCGCCGTCCACGACGGGTCCAGCAGCGCCTGGAACGTCTGCAGGTCGCTGCGCAGACGGCGGGTACCGACCCGCATCTGGTGCACCGGAGTATCGCCGTTGGGCATGATCGCGCGCAGCCGCGCGAACGGGTCGTGCTTGAAGATGCGCGCGATGTCGCGGCGGATCGCCTCGGTCACCACGTCGCCGGCGCGGGGCCGGCGTCGCAGCGGCGCGGGCACGACCAGCACCGGCGCCTCCAGCCGGCCCATCGCCCGCACGTGTTTGGGCACGAAGTCGCCCGCCTCCGCGCCCGCGCGCAGCAACAGCCGTTCGATCTTGTCCAGCAGCTTCGGCCCGCCGTCGACCCGCTCGACCTCGATCTCGCGGAACCGGTGCGCGACCTTACGCCCGTCGAGGACGCTCACGACGTCGTCGGCCACCTCGGCCAGGACCGCGCCGTCGCGGTCGGCGACCTCGTAGACGGTCCGTACCGTGCGCAGCACCGCCGCCGGCCGCAGGGTGCGCCCGCGCCGGTACGCCGTCACCAGGTCCAGCAGGTCCGGCGGTACCACGCCCGCGCCCGCGGCCGGGCGGGAGTGCTCATGGCGCACCCCCACCGTCGAGGACGGCAGCTTGACCGTCCAGACCTTCGCCGGGGCGTCGTTCTTGCGGTACCGCAGCGAAACCCCGTGCCGGGCGAGCAGCCGTTCGGCGGTGTCGTAGTAGGTTGCCCGCAGCGTCACCGGCTCCCGCGCGCTCACCCGTCCGGCGGCGCTGAGGTTCGGCATCCTGAACCCGTCGTCGACCTGGTACTTGCGCTCTTCCTCCAGCATCCAGTCACCCTAAAGGTTGAACCGGCTCACTCCACCCGGTCGACGATGCGGCGCAGCAGGGCCTCCTGCGGGTTCCTGCCCGGCCGCCGGTGCCACTCGCCGTTGCCCGACAGCTCGAAGGCCCCCGTCTCGTCGGTCATCATCAGGCTCAGCACCCGGTGCAGCTCCTCGGTCGATGCCGGGTCGGTCACCTGCACCAGGGCCTCCACGCGGCGGTCCAGGTTGCGGTGCATGAGATCCGCCGAGCCGATCCAGTACTCCGCGCGGGCACCGTGGCCGAACCGGAACACCCGCGAGTGCTCCAGGAACCGGCCCAGGACCGAACGGACCCGGATGTTCTCCGACAGGTCCGGCACGCCCGGGCGCAGCGCGCAGATGCCGCGCACGATCAGGTCGACCCGCGTCCCCGCGCGGCTGGCCCGATACAGCGAGTCGATGACCTCCTCGTCGACCAGCGAGTTCACCTTGATCTGCACGAGGCCGCCGGCGCCGAACGCGACCTCGCGCTCGACCCGCTCGATGATGCCGCGGCGCACACCGTGCGGCGCGACCAGCAGCCGGCGGTACGACGTCTGGCGGCTGTAGCCGGTGAGCACGTTGAACAGGTCGGTCAGGTCCGCGCCCACCTCCGGGTCGGCGGTCAGCAGCCCGTAGTCCTCGTAGAGCCGCGCCGTCTTCGGGTGGTAGTTGCCGGTACCGATGTGGCAGTAGCGGCGGATGTGGTTGCCCTCCTGCCGCACCACGAGGGCCGTCTTCGTGTGCGTCTTGAGCCCGACCAGGCCGTATACCACGTGGCAGCCCGCCCGCTCCAGCGTCCGCGCCCAGCCGATGTTGGCCTTCTCGTCGAAGCGCGCCTTCACCTCGACGAGCACCACCACCTGCTTGCCCGCCTCGGCCGCGTCGACGAGCGCGTCGACGATCGGCGAGTCGCCGCTGGTGCGGTACAGCGTCAGCTTGATCGCCAGCACGTTCGGGTCCGCGGCGGCCTGCTCGATGAAGCGCTGCACGCTCGTGGAGAACGAGTGATATGGGTGGTGCACCAGGATGTCGTGGTCGCGCAGCCGCGCGAAGACGCTGCGCGGCGTCTCACCTTCGGCGAAGTGCGGGTGCGTCGCCGGTACAAAAGGCGGGTCCTTCAGGCCCGGACGATCTACGCCGTTGTACACCTCCCACAGCGCCGTCAGGTCCAGCAGACCCGGCACCCGCAGCACGTCGTGCGAGTCCATGTCGAGCTCGCGCACGAGCAGTTCCAGCACGTGGTCGGAGATCGACGCGGCGACCTCCAGCCGAACCGGTGGCCCGAAGCGCCTCCGCGCGAGCTCCCGCTCCAGCGCCTGCAGCAGATCCTCGTCGCGGTCCTCGTCGAGCTCGACCTCGGCGTTGCGGGTCACCCGGAACAGGTGATGCTCGACGACCTGCATGCCGGAGAACAGCTGCCCGAGGTGCGCCGCGATCAGCTCCTCGACGGGCAGGAAGCGCATCACCCGGGCGCCGTCGCGCGCGGCGTGCAGCGCGAAGAACCGCGGCACGTTGTTGGGCACCTTGATCCGCGCGAACAGCTCCGGCCCGCCGTCCTTCTCCCGCACCACCACGGCCATGTTCAGCGACAGGCCCGAGATGTACGGGAACGGGTGCGCCGGGTCGACCGCCAGCGGGGTCAGCACCGGGAAGATCTGCTCGCGGAACGACGCGCGCATCCGCTCCCGCTCCGCCGGGTCCAGCTCCGTCCAGCGAACGATGTGGATGTTCTCCTCGGCCATCGCCGGCGCGATCTCCTCGGCGAAGACCCGCGACTGGCGCGACATCAGCGCGGACGTGCGCTCGGCGATCTGCTCCAGCTGCTCCGTCGGCGGCAGGAACCCGGGCCGCCGCACCGGCAGCCCGGTCTGCAGGCGCCGCTTCAGCCCCGCGACGCGCACCATGTAGAACTCGTCGAGGTTGCTGGCGAAGATCGCGAGGAACTTGGCCCGCTCCAGCAGCGGCGTGGCCGGGTCCTCGGCCAGCGTCAGGACACGCGCGTTGAAGTCGAGCCAGGACAGCTCACGGTTGAGATAGCGGTCCTCCGGCAGCGGCTTCTCTTCCTCCTGTACCCGCGGTGCCTCCCCTTCGGCCGCGAACGACCCGGCGCCGAGGTCCCCGCGGACGGGCTCCGGCTCTTCGGCAGGGGCGTCCGCGCGGTCGGCGGTGTGCCCGGTGCCGCCCGCACCCTCGACGGCCTCGTCCCCGATCGCGGCCGCACCCTCGACGGCTACGACGCCCCCGAGCGTGGCTCCCGCGTTCTTGCCTGGTACCGCTACAGCCGCGTCGGCTGGTGCCACAGCAACGCCCTCCAGGTCCGTCTCGCGTTCCGCCGGCGCCACGGCGTCCGCACCCGCTGCCGGAACCGCCGCCTCGGCGCCTCCCGCCGGTGCTGCGGCGTCCGTGCCTTCCGCCGGGATCGCGATGTCTGTGGCGCCCGCCGGGGCTGAGGCGGCCGGTGCGGACGCGACGGACGCGGTCCCCGCGACTGCCGCGCCGTTGGTGTCCGACCGGTCCACGGCGGCCGGCTGGATCGCCGGCTGCTTTGTGGCGTCCGTTGCTTTGACGCCGCCGGTCCGCGTCGCCGACTTCGTGGCAGCCACCTGCGTCGCCGATTTCGCGCCGACTGCGCCTGCCGCGGACTTGGCGACCTCCGTTCGTGCCGCCGGCTTCGTGGCAGCCGGCCGCGTCGCCG
The DNA here is from genome assembly GCF_040300025.1 of Dactylosporangium sp. NPDC000555. Classification (NCBI taxonomy): domain Bacteria; kingdom Bacillati; phylum Actinomycetota; class Actinomycetes; order Micromonosporales; family Micromonosporaceae; genus Dactylosporangium; species Dactylosporangium sp. NPDC000555. Next base: position 119,447 of record NZ_JBEPDB010000016.1, read on the forward strand.
GTTTCGCGCCGGCTGCGTCTGTCGCGGATCTGGCGGCGGACGTCCGTGCCGTCGGCTTCGTGGTCGTCGCCTGTGCCGCCGGCTTCGTGGCAGCCGGTTTCGCGCCGACCGCGTCTGTCGCGGATCTGGCGGCGGACGTCCGTGCCGCCGGCTTCGTGGTCGTCGCCTGTGCCGCCGGCTTCGTGGCAGCCGGTTTCGCGCCGGCCGCATCTGTCGCGGATTTGGTGGCAGCCGGCTTCCCGGCGGCCGCCTCGGTCGCCGGCCTCGCGGCGGCCGCCCTCGGCGCGGGCTTCGTGGCGTCCGGCCGCCTGCCGGGCTTCGTCTCGGGCGCTCCTGGGGCGGTCTCTGCGCCGCCGACCGGCGGATTCGGCTCCGTGGACTGCGCCGGGTTGTTGCCGGCGCGCGCGGGCGCGGACGACTTCGCCGGGGCCTTCTGCGCCGGCACCCGCTCGGACGCCTTCGTCGTCTCTGTCGTGGCCTCGTTCACCGTGACCTCGCTCACCGTGGCTTCGTCGGCCGCTGCCGGCCATGCGACCTTCGTGGCTCGACGATCCCGTGCTGGGGCCCCGCTCCCGCTGGGTCTCGTCGTCTCGGGTGGTGCACTCGCCGGATCGGGCCGCTGGGCGGCATTGCGCGGGCGACTTCGACCGGTCGTGCTCTCGTCCACCGGATCATCATGGCCTGTTTGTGCCGGTCTCAACATGAACTTCCCGCTGCTCGGCGAATCACGGCAGGGTCGGGATGGTGACCTTCGTGATCGTGCCCACATCGTCGTGGTCGAGCCGCACCCGCTGACCGAGTCGCAGGTGCCGCAGCCCGGAAGCGTCGAACGCCGCGGCCGGGAACGTCACCTCGACCCCGTCGTCGAGCAGCACCGTGCCACTGCGGCTCTCGTCGTCGAACGTCGCCACTGTGCCCTGCATGCCGATCACGCTACCGTGCAGAGGACTTGTCCGGTATGTGTGCCGAGTCCCAGCCGCGCCGCCGCATCGAGATCGGCCGCTGTGTCCACGTCGCGACGAAGGCTCGGCCACGCCCCGTCGAGCCGCACCGCGCCCGAGCGTAGGTGTGCCGCCGCCGATCCCGGCCCGAACTGCGGCGCCAACGCCTCCCCGGCCGGCGCCGCCAGCAGCACGGTGCCGGTGCCCTCGAGGTCCGGCACGAACGCCCGCCGCCCCGCCCGCGCGGCCGCGACCAGGGCGGACTCGAGATCCTCGGGCCGCATGGCCGGCAGATCCGCCGTCAGCGCGACCACCGCGATCCCGCCCGCATCCGCGCGCACCACGTCGACGTGCGCCGCGTCCGCGCCTCCGACACCCATGTGCGCCGCGTCCGCGCCTCCCGTTCCGATGTACGCCGCGTCCGTACGTCCGACGCCCATGTGCGCCGCGCCGGTGCGTTCCGCGCCGAGGTGCGCCGCGTCCGCGCCGTGTGCGCCCGTGCGCGCCGCGTCCGCGCCGCCGCGTGCGCCCATGCGCGCCCCGTCCACACGTCCGACGCCGATGTGGAGCTCCTCCAGGCGGTCTACGCTGATGTGCGCGATGTCGACGCGACCTGCGCCGATGTGCGCGACGTCAGTGCGCGTCGCATCCGTGGGCCCGGTGTCGTGGACGGGACTGGCGTCCGGGCGTGCCGCGTCGGTGACGCCCCGGCCGTCGGGTGAGGACCCGTCCGACCGGTGGCGGGGCGTGGTCGCGCGTTGAGCGGCCTCGGCGCCGTACGCCAAGGCTGCGTTGAGGCCGGCGGCCGGGGCATCGGGCAGGCACAGCGCGCCCAGGGCGGTCAGCTCGGCGCAGACCGTGGGGTCGTCACAGATCACCACGACGTGCGCCACCGCGCGGCAGGCGAGCGCGGCGGCTACCGTGTCGCGTGCCATGGCCAGCACAAGATCCGGGTGTACGGCTTCGGGCACGGCGCCGCGCAGCCGCGTCTTGGCCGCTCGCAGGGGTTTGACCGGCACCACGGCCACCCAGGCGGGCGCTCGGTCGGGAGCCGTCGGCTGGGTGGACGACTGGCCGTGGCAGCGCATGAACCATCCTGACACGGCCACCCGGCGCCCGGCAGTGGCATGATTCGCAGCAGAACCGTGAGGGGAGGGTGAGATGGTGCGCCGGAGGCTGGGCTTCTGGCGGCGTTTCGCCGTCATGACCGTCAAGCCCGCGATCCAGGTGCTGACCCGTCGCACCTGGCGAGGAATGGAGCACATCCCGGCCGAGGGTGGGGTGATCATCGTGGTCAACCACATCTCCCACGCGGACCCGCTGGCCGTCGGGCACTACATTTACGACGTGGGCCGGTGGCCGTCCTTCTTGGCCAAGGCCAGCCTGTTCGAGGTGCCCGTGCTCGGATACCTGATGAAGTCCGTGCACCAGATACCGGTGCGTCGCGGCACCACCGACGCGGTCAAGGCGCTCGAGGCCGCCCGGGCGGGCGTGCGCGCGGGCGAGGCCGTGGTCATCTACCCGGAGGGCACCACGACCCGCGAGCCCGACCTGTGGCCGATGCGCGGCAAGACCGGTGCCGCCCGGCTGTGGCTGGACACCGGGGCACCCGTTATCCCGATCGTCATGTGGGGGCCGCAGCGGATCTACGACCCGCGCACGAAGAAGCTCAAGCTGCTCCCGCGCGCGAAGGTGACCATCGTGACGGGAGAACCCATCGACCTGTCCGCCTGGGCGGACGCGCAGCCGACGGCGCAGATCCTCACCGAGATCACCGACCACATCATGCTGCACCTGCGCGACATGCTGGTGGAGATCCGGGGCGGCACCCCGCCACCGCTGTGGACCCCGAAGCGCACCGCGCAGCGACCCGAAGAGCAGGCGGCATGAGCATTCAACGCGCGGCGGTCCTGGGCGCCGGCTCGTGGGGCACGGCTTTCGCCAAGATTCTGGCCGACGCCGGAACGCCTCAGGTCACCATCTGGTCGCGCCGCCCCGCGCTTGCCGCCTCGATTCGGGAGCAGCACCACAACCCGGACTATCTGCCCACGATGTGGCTGCCGGACGCGGTCACCGCGACGTCCGACGCGTTCGAGGCGATCGAGGGGGCCGACCTCGTCGTGCTCGCCGTGCCGTCGCAGACGCTCCGCCACAACCTCACCGCCTGGCGCGAGGCGATCGGCGCGGACGCGACGCTCGTCAGCCTCATGAAGGGCATCGAGCTCGGCACGCTCAAGCGGATGAGCGAGGTGATCGTCGAGGTCGCCGACGTCGAACCGGAGCGGGTCGTCGTGGTCACCGGCCCGAACCTGGCGCCCGAGATCGCCGCCGAGCAGATCGCGGGCACCGTCGTCGCCTGCCGTGACATCCGCCGCGCGGAGCTCGTCCAGCGCGCGATCAGCACGCGGTACCTCCGGCCGTACACCAACGACGACGTCGTCGGCTGCGAGCTCGGCGGCGCCGTGAAGAACGCCATCGCGCTCGCCTACGGGATGGCTTCCGCGCTCGGGTTCGGCGACAACACCAAGGCCACGCTGATCACGCGCGGCCTGGCGGAGACCGCCCGCCTGGGCGCGGCCCTCGGCGCCAACCCGATGACGTTCGCCGGCCTCGCCGGCCTGGGCGACCTCATCGCGACGTGCTCCTCGCCGCTGTCGCGCAACCGTACGTTCGGCGAGCGGCTCGGGCGCGGCGAGACCCTGGAACAGGCGCAGCTGGCGACCCGCCAGACCGCCGAGGGCGTCAAGAGCTGCTTGTCGATCCGTGATCTCGCGCACAGCGTCGGCGTCGAAATGCCGATCACGGAACAGGTCGAGCAGGTCTGCCACGAGGGCGTCGACCCGCTCAAGGCCATTGCCGCGCTGATGGCGAGGGGGACGAAGCCGGAGCGCCCGGGCGTCCCCTCGACCGGCCAGTGACCGGCGAACGCGCGGACGCGCGCGGTGACGGCACGCGCGTCGTCCACGCCGGAGTGCCGGCGCCGGTGGCGGGGGAGCCGTTCCTGCCCTCGCCGGTGTTCGGGGCGCCCTACCACCTCGATCCGGTCGCCGGGCCACAGCCGGGCGTGGACGGGTACGGGCGGACGGACAACCGGACGTACCGCCTTCTGGAGCAGGCAATCGGCGAGCTGGAGGGCGGCGAGTGCGTCGTGTTCGCCTCCGGCATGGCGGCGATCACCGCGGTCCTGCTGGCCACGCTGCGCGGGGGCGACACTGTCGTGCTGCCCGGCGACGGGTACTACCTCACCCGCGCCTTCGCCGCCGAGCACCTGCCCGGGCGCGGGATCGAGGTGCGCACGATGCCGACCGCGGGGCCGTATCCGGCGTTGGACGGCGTCCGCCTTCTGCTGCTGGAGACGCCGTCCAACCCGGGCCTGGACGTGTGCGACGTGGCCGGCCTGGCCGCGCGGGCGCACGCGTGCGGAGGCCTGGTCGCCGTGGACAACACCACGCCGACGCCGCTCGGGCAGCGGCCGCTCGACCTGGGCGCGGACTTCTCGGTCGCCTCGGCCACCAAGGCGCTGACCGGCCACTCCGACATGCTGCTGGGCTACGTCTGCGCACGCGACCCGGAGTTGATCGCGACGATCCGCACATGGCGCGCGCGGACGGGTGGCATCCCGGGTGCGTTCGAGGCCTGGCTCGCCCACCGGTCGCTCGGGACGCTCGACCTGCGCCTGGCGCGCCAGACCGCGAACGCGGCTGCCGTGAGCGAGCTGCTGGCCGGCCATCCGGCGGTCGCGTCCGTGCGGTGGCCCGGGCGCCCGGGCGATCCGGCGTTCGAGGCGGCGGCCCGCCAGATGCGCCGCGTGCCGGGCGTGGTGACGTTCACGCTGGCCGACAAGGCGGCCGTGGACCGCTTCCTGGCCGCGTCCGAGCTGGTGTTCGCCGCCACGTCGTTCGGGGGGCTGCACACCACGGCGGACAGGCGGGCGCAATGGGGCGATGATGCCCCCGAGGGCCTCGTCCGCTTCTCGTGTGGCGTGGAGGACACCGCCGACCTGGTCGCGGACGTCCGCCGCGCCCTGGACGCGGCGCTGGGCTGACGCGGACCAAGTGCACGGCGGCGCCGCCGTAACCGCGATCGCCGCGACCAGCGCTCGGAGGCGGCGATCACATCAGCCCGCGGGCCGGCGGTCAGCGCGCGATGGGGCGAATCAGCGCGAGGCGGCGGTCAGCGCGCGGAGGTCGTCAGCCGCGGAGCCGGCGGTCAGCGCGCGGAGGCGGCGGAGTCGGCGCGCCGAAGCGGCGATCCGGGCGCGGGCGCGGCCGTCGCGCGGACGCCAGTGCTGCGCGGACGGCGAACGAAGTGGCGGCTGCGCCGCTAGACTAATGGTTGCGAGCCCGAACCGAGGTGAGGGTTCAGCAGCTCACCGGGCCGGGGTCCGTGGCACGCACGGTGGCGACGATCGGCGCCGAAAGATTCACCAACCAGGATCCGTCGGCGGACTTCGGCACCACGACGCGGAGGGCCACCTCGCGGTCCACGCTCTGCCAGAGAGTCTCGTCGCGCCGCTCCTCCGGGAACCAACACACGCCCGACAGGCCGATCAGCTGCGCGGTGCGCGGAACCGTCGGCTTCGACACGCCGCAGGACAGCACGATCGGCGGGTTGCCGAACGCGGCGTTCTGCTCGCCGCCGGCGGTCACCGCGCGGCGCGGGAGGCCGCCGAGCGAGTCGGGCAGCTGCGAAACCAGCGCACGGCACACCGTGGCCGGGCTCGGAGCGAGTTCGGGCGCCTCAGCGGGTACGGCCGCCAGGTTTTGCGGATTTTCCGCACGGCCCGGGAAGCCGCCCAGGCCCCAGAAGGCGAGCAGACCGGCCACCAGCGCGATGGGCAGTGCCGCGAGGGCCGCGATCCTGGCCGGGCCCGCTGCGGGGCGCGTCGTGTCCGCGGTCACTGCAAGTGCACCACCGAGCAGGTGACAGTGCGGGTGATTCCGGGCACCAGCTGAACCTTCGAGACGATGAGCTGCCCCAGCTCGTCGATGTTGCGCGCCTCCGTGAGGACGACGACGTCGTAGGGGCCGGTGACGGCGTCGACGCGGACCACGCCGTTGAGGCCGTGGATGGCCGAGGCCACGTCGCGTGCCTTGCCGACTTCTGTTTGGATCAGGATGTATGCCTGTACCACGACACGACTCCCTCCCTGCGCCACACGAGCGCTGATCAGGCGTCAACCTACCGCAAGAATGGAATCGGCAAATCAACCGCCGTGCGTGATCATGCCATGACACGCGGCGTCGGCGACACTATCGAGCATCACGTTGGAGGACGGGTGACCCTAGCAACCGCCGGGGAGTTCGGGCTGATCTCGCGGGTGACGGCCCGGCTCGGGGCGGCGTCGCCCTTTGTTCTGCTCGGGCCCGGGGACGACGCGGCGCTCGTCGCGGCCCCGGACGCGCGCGTCGTCGCGAGCACGGACGTGCTGGTCGACGGGCGGCATTTCCGCCGCGACTGGTGCAGTGCGCGTGACGTCGGCCACCGCGCCGCCGCGGCCAACCTTGCCGACATCGCAGCCATGGGCGCGCGCCCCACCGCGCTCCTGGTGGCTCTTTGCGCCCCCGCCAACCTGCAGGTCTCGTGGGCCGAGGGGCTCGCCGACGGGCTGGCCGCGGAAGCGGCCAAGACGGGCGCCGTCGTTGTGGGCGGGGACACGTCGGCGAGCCCGACGCTGACCATCGCGGTGACCGCCCTCGGGGACTTGGAGGGGCACGCGCCGGTGGTGCGCTCGGGCGCGCGCCCGGGCGACGTGGTGGCCGTGGCCGGGCGGATCGGGCACGCGGCGGCCGGGTACACGGTCCTGTCGCGCGGGTTCCGCTCGCCGAAGCTGCTCGTCGACGCCTACCGGCGGCCCGAGGTGCCGTACCACCTGGGCCCGGTCGCCGCGCGGATGGGCGCGACGTCGATGATCGACGTGTCCGACGGGCTGCTCTCCGATCTCGGCCACATCGCGGCCGCCAGCGGTGTCGGCATCGACCTGCGCCGCGACGCGTTCAGCGTGCCCGAGCCCATGCGCGACGCCGCGACGGCGCTGAGTGTCGACCCGCACGGCTGGCTCCTCGCCGGCGGCGACGACCACGCCCTCGCCGCCACCTTCCCGCCCGACCTCGAGCTGCCGGCCGAGTGGCTCATCGTGGGCACCGTCGTTCCGTCCGGTCAGTTCACAGTGGGTGACGGTGTGACCGTCGACGGGCGCAGGTACACCGGGGGAGCGCCCGGCTGGGATCACTTCCGGTGACGGAATCCCGCCGAAGCAGTAAGGGCTGTCGCGGCCCGTACCCTTTACCATCGTGATCGAGATCGACATCCGACTGACCCGCTACGGCTCGCGGGTCGCCACCGAACTCACCACCGCCGCGCTCGCCGACCTGAGCGAGCGGTATGGCGGCGAGGGGGACACCACCCCGATCGGGCCGGGCGAGTTCGACCCACCGGAGGGGGCGTTCCTCATCGCCTACCTGGACCACACCCCGGCCGGCTGCGTCGGCTTCCGCACGTTCGCCGACGACGAGACGACGGCGGAGCTCAAGCGGCTCTACGTGGCGCCGCAGTTCCGCGGGCGCGGCGTGGCGAAGGCGCTCCTGACCGCCGTGCAGGACGCGGCGCGGCAGGCCGGTCGGCAGCGGATCTGGCTGGAGACGGGGACTGCTCAGCCCGAGGCGATCTCGCTGTACGAGCGGAGCGGATATGCCCGAATCGAGGATTTCGGGCACTACAAGGGGTATCCGGACGTGCGGTCGTTCGGTCGCGAGCTCTGACGCCGCGATCCGAGTACGACAATCCGAGCACTACAAAAGGCCCCGTGACCGCGTCACGGGGCCTTTTGCCAGGCTGAGTCAGCCGCGGACGACCTTGCCGGCCTTGAGGCAGGAGGTGCAGACCTGCACCTTCCGCGTGGTGCCGCCACCGGCCGGGGTGCGCACCGTCTGAATGTTGGGGTTCCAACGGCGGTTGGTCCGCCGGTGCGAGTGGGACACGTTGTGGCCGAAGCCCGGTCCCTTGCCGCAGACGTCGCACACGCTAGCCACGGGGATCTCCTGGGATTGATTTGCAGTCTCGGGTTGGAACGGGCCCGCGTCGCGGGTCTCGTTCCAGGCGCCACCGGCCGGGTGAGCGGCGGGCAACCCGGCAAGGTTACCTGATCCCCGCCCGCGACACCCAATCGGCCCTGTCGGCGGCGCATCGGTGGGGAATGACGCCACCCACCGTTAGGCTCTGGCGCGTGCCAGACAGCGTGGACGCCGCGACCGTCCGCCGGTGGTGTGCCGCCGGCCTCGACGCGCTGCGGCGCCATAGGGCCGAGATCGACGCGCTCAACGTATACCCGGTCCCGGACGGCGACACCGGCACCAACCTCGCGCTGACCATGGCCGCCGCCGCGGAGGCCGCGGACGGCGCCACGGCGGGCGAAGTCCTGCGCGCCGCGGCGCGCGGCGCCCTGCTGGGCGCCCGGGGCAACTCCGGGATCATCCTGGCCCAGCTGTTCAAGGGGCTCGCCGACGCCCTGGACGGTGTGGCCGCCGCGGACGCGGGGCAGCTCGCCCGGGCGCTGGACGAGGCCGCCCGCGGCGCCTACCGCGCGGTCGCGGCGCCGGTGGAGGGCACGGTGCTCTCCGTCGGCGCGGCCGCCGCCCGGGCCGCGCTGGCCGCGGCGGACGGCATCGGCGCGCGGCCCGGGGGCGTCGCCGCCGTGGCGAGGGCGGCCGCCGACGGGGCACGTGTCGCGCTCGCGCGGACGCCCGAGCAGCTGCCCGCGCTCGCCCAGGCCGGCGTCGTCGATGCCGGCGGGCGGGGCCTCGTGGTGCTGCTCGACGCGCTGGTGCGGACGCTGACCGGCGAGGCGCCGCCGCCCGGTGACGCGCCGGGGCCGGCGACGCTGCCGGGCCCCCGGCCGGGCGGGACGATGGCGCGCGAGGCGGGCTCGGACGAGTACGCGTACGAGGTGCAGTACCTCCTGGAGGCCAGCGCGGCGGCGGTCGAGGCCCTGCGCGGTGTCCTCGCGGGGCTCGGCGACTCCCTCGTGGTGATCGGCGACGAGCCGACCTGGCACGTCCACGTGCACGTCAACGACATCGGTGCGGCCATCGAGGCGGGCGTCGAGGCCGGGCGGCCGAGCCGGATCTCGGTGACCCGGTTCGCCGACCAGATCGCTGCCCGCGCGGAGGCCCGGCGACCCCGGGCCGCCGCGGTCGTGCCATCGCCGAGCGCCCCACCCGAGCCGCGCACAGGGGTGGACGTCGTGGCCGAGGTGCACGCGAGAGCCGGCGTGCGCGCGGGGGCGGGCGAGACGGGCACCGCCGCCGGGGCGGGGCGCCGGGAGCGCGGGGACGCCGAGCACGGGGACCGTGCCGGGGCGGGGCGCCGGGAGCGCGGGGACGCCGAGCACGGGGACCGTGCCGGGGCGGGGCGCCGGGAG